>NZ_JBEYJU010000168.1:0-9875 GCF_040703965.1 Streptomyces sp. NPDC006655
TCCTGCTGGCAGCCTTCAACCTGCACAAGATCGCTGATCCTCAGCAGTGTCCCTCGTCAGGCTCGCTTCTCGGCGCAGGATCAAAAACACCTACTGAGGTGAGGAAAGCGCGGCAGGCGTCCGTGGTGACGGTGAATCCCGGCGGTACCGGCAGGCCGAGCCGGGTCATCTCGGCCAGGTTCGCGCCCTTGCCCCCCAACAGGTCCGCCATCTCACGGCGGCCCTCGTGGAAGTCGTACACGTAACGGACCATGACGTGGCCCTCCTCGGCTCGCCTTCAGCATCGGACGGGGCAGGCCCTGCCGGGCAGGTGCTGTCCGTCCCCGCCACAGGGCCGAACGGCCCCGGCGCGGGGGCCGGCGGACTGCTGGCCGTCCGAGGAGCCGGGGGTCTCGTGCCTGTTCAGCAGCCGGAGTCGGCGATCACGAAGTAACCCGCGGAGGTCTTCTTCAGGGTGTGGGTGACGGCGACGTCGTACAGGCCCATGTTCTGTTCGCGCTCGGGTCGCGCCCGGCGGATCGGGCCGGTCGGCGGTACTCGACCGGACCCGGCCCGCTGTCGTACCGGCTTGCTGGAAGCGGACCGTACGACCGGCGGCCGACCGGCGACTTGTGAGGGGGCCCGGGACTGCGGAGCCGGGCAGGGCACGCGCACCCATAGTGTCGGCGATGCCGCTCTGACACGTGGTGGTGGGGGCCATCCCGGCGGGCGAAAATGTGTGGGCGACCCACATGTCTCACCACGTGGCTCCTCCCTACCGTGTTCGGCCATGGACAGCACCAAGGGCCCCCAGGAGGGCTCGCACCAGCATCCCGGCCCCGCCCCTGGCCCCGGTACCGGGCCCGGTCTGGCCTCGAGCCGGTTTCTCGCCGGCCGCAAGGTCCTGGTCACCGGTGCGGCCAGCGGGATCGGCCGGGCCTGCGCCGAGGGTTTCGCCGCGGCCGGCGCCGAGGTCTACGTGGTGGACCGGGCCGCCGAGGCCGCCAAGGAGGTGGCCTCGGCGATCGACGGTGTCGCCGTCGTGGCCGACCTCTCCCAGGCCGAGGCGGTGGACGCGCTGCCGGACGACGCCGACATCGTGGTCAACAACGCGGGTCTGCAACACGTCGCCCCCGTCCACGAGTTCCCCCCGGAGCGCTTCACACTGATTCAACGCGTCATGGTGGAGGCTCCGTTCCGTAT
Source organism: Streptomyces sp. NPDC006655 (assembly GCF_040703965.1). NCBI lineage: Bacteria > Bacillati > Actinomycetota > Actinomycetes > Kitasatosporales > Streptomycetaceae > Streptomyces > Streptomyces sp. NPDC006655. The sequence continues at coordinate 1,183 of NZ_JBEYJU010000168.1, forward strand.
CCTGCGCCGCACGCTGCCCCACATGTACGAGCACCACTGGGGCAGGGTGGTCAACATCTCCTCGGTGCACGGTCTGCGGGCCAGCGCCTACAAGTCGGCGTACGTCACGGCGAAGCACGCGTTGGAGGGCCTGAGCAAGGTGGTCGCCCTGGAGGGCGCCGCCCATGGCGTGACCAGCAATTGCATCAACCCCGGCTACGTCCGCACGCCGCTGGTCGAGGAGCAGATCGCCCACCAGGCACTCGCGCACGGCATCCCCGCCGTGGAGGTGATGGACCAGGTGTTCCTGGAACGCACCGCGATCAAGCGGCTGATCGAGCCGGCCGAGGTCGCGGAGGCCGCGCTGTGGCTGTGCACCGAGCGCAGCGGCTACCTCACCGGCAGCTCGATCCCCCTGGACGGCGGCTGGACGGCCCACTGAACGCCCTTCGACCGTGTGCCGCCCTTGCCCGGCGCAGCTCCCCCATCCCTTCGAAAAACGGTGACAACCATGCCCAGCGCTCACAACGCCGTGAACGACCCAGGTACCTCCAGAACTCCGAGCGGACTGCGCACGATCGTCGCCGCCAGCCTGATCGGCACGACCATCGAGTGGTACGACTACTTCCTCTACGGCTCGGCCGCCGCCCTGGTCTTCGGCCGCGTCTTCTTCCCCGAGTCGGACCCGCTGACCGGCACCCTGCTGTCCTTCCTCACCTACGCCATCGGCTTCGCCGCCCGTCCGATCGGCGCCGTCGTCTTCGGTCACTTCGGCGACCGGCTCGGCCGTAAGAAGCTGCTGGTGATCAGTCTGCTGATGATGGGGCTGTCCACCGCCCTGATCGGCTGCGTCCCCGGCTACGACACGATCGGTGTCGCCGCTCCCGTGCTGCTGACCGCCCTGCGGCTCGTCCAGGGTTTCGCCCTGGGCGGCGAATGGGGCGGCGCGGTGCTGCTGGTGTCCGAACACGGCGATGCGAAGCGGCGCGGATTCTGGGCGTCCTGGCCGCAGGGCGGCGCACCGGCCGGCAACCTGGTCGCCGTCGGAGTGCTCTCCCTGATGACCACCGTGCTCAGCGACGACGCGTTCACCTCGTGGGGCTGGCGGGTGCCGTTCCTGCTCTCCGCCGTACTGGTCATGATCGGTCTGTGGATCCGGCTGTCCGTCGACGAGTCCCCGTTGTTCAAGGAGGCGCTGGCCAAGGCCGAGCGGCGCAAGGCGGAACAGCGGGCCGAGCGGCTGCCGTTCGTCGCGGTCGTCCGCGACCACTGGCGGGACATCCTGGTCGCGATGGGCGCTCGCATGGCCGAGAACATCTCGTACTACGTCATCACCGCGTTCGTCCTCACCTACTGCGTCGATCACCTGGGCATCGACAAGCAGACGTCGCTGAACGCGGTACTGATCGGCTCCGCCGTGCAGTTCTGCCTCATCCCGTTGTTCGGCGCGCTCTCCGACCGGGTCGGGCGCAAGCCCGTGTACCTCGTGGGTGCGGTCGGCGTGGGCCTGTGGTCGTGGGCCTTCTTCGCCCTGCTCGACACCAGGTCGTTCCCCGCGCTGGTCCTGGCCGTCACAGTGGGGCTCGTCTTCCACAGCGCCATGTACGCGCCCCAGGCGGCCTTCTTCTCCGAGCTGTTCGCCACCCGGATGCGCTACACCGGCGCCTCCATCGGCGCCCAGCTGTCCTCGGTGGCGGCCGGCGCGCCGGCCCCGCTGATCGCGACGGCCCTGCTCGGCTCCTACGGCGACTCCACTCCCATCTCGGTGTACGTGGGACTGGCCGCCCTGATCACCGTGACGGCCGTCGTCGCCTCCCGTGAGACCAGGGGCCGGGACCTGGCCGCGATCGAACCGGACGACTCCGCGAGGAACCCCGGCACGGACCGTCAGACGGCCGCGTCCGCCTGACGGCTGCCGTCGTGCCCTGCCGACGAGGGCCGGGCCCCTCCCCGGCCGGGAGTGGCCCGGCCCTCGTCGGCAGGGCCTGCCCTTCTCGCCCATACGCTGTTCCTGCACGCTCACCGACAACGCAACGGTTGCCCGCCCATGCCGCATGAACCCGCTTCCGCCACCCGTCATCTGCGCCGCCTGCTCGAACTCCTCGCCGCCGGAGCCCCTGCCGAGGACCTCGGTGCCGTCGCGGTCGAGGCCCGCGACAGCGGGGCCGGGGCCGCGGATCTCGCGGAGGTCGAGCGGGCCACCGAGGCGGCGCTGCGCGTGCGGACCACGCTGCGACAGCACCGGCGCCGGGAGGCGGAACTGACCGCGCTCTTCGACACCGCCGGTGACCTCGCGGCGCTGCGCGACCTCGACGCCGTGCTCCGCTCCATCGTCCGGCGCGCCCGGATGCTCCTGGGCACCGACACGGCGTACCTCACGCTGCCCGACGAGGAGGCCGGTGACACCTACATGCGCGTCACCGACGGCTCGGTGTCGGAGCTGTTCCAGAACCTGCGCCTGGAGCTCGGGGAGGGCCTCGGTGGTCTGGTGGCGCAGACCGCGCGCCCCTACGCCTCCCCCGACTACCGCACCGACGACCGCTTCCTGCACACCGGCAGCATCGATGCCGGTGTGCTGGACGAGGGCCTGGTGGCGATTCTCGGCGTGCCGCTGCTGCTGGGGTCGGGAAGCGGCGGCCAGGTCATCGGCGTGCTGTTCGCCGCGGACCGCACGCCCCGCACGTTCGCCCCGGACGAGGTCGCCCTGCTGTGCTCGCTGGCCGACCATGCCGCCATCGCCATCGACACCGCCAAGTCGATGACCGACGCGCGGGTCGCCATGGCCGAACTCGCGGAGGCCAACGCGGTGATCCGTGAGCACTCAGTCGCGATGCAGCGTGCCGAGGAAGCGCATGACCGGCTCACCGATCTGGTGCTGCGCGGCGGCGAACTCCAGGACGTGGCCGCCGCCGTGGCCGGTCTGTTGAAAGGGGACGTCGCGGTCCACGACGGCTCCGGACGGCCGCTCACCTCGGTCGCCGTGCACGGTGGCGGGCGCGCCGGGGAGCCCGGGGACGCCGGTGGCACGGAGGAGGAGGCGGCGGCGCTGGTCACCGCGGCGGAGAGCTCACGCGCGGCCGCCCACGCGGTCTTCCGTGACGGGCGCTGGGTGTGCGCGGTGCTGGCCGGGCAGGAACTGCTGGGCTGCCTGGTGCTGTTCGGGCGGCCGGACCTCGACGGCCCCGACCGGCGTCTGTTCGAACGCAGCAGCGTCGTGACCTCGCTGCTGCTCCTGTTGAGACGTTCGGTCGCGGAGACCGAGAACCGCGTACGCGGCGATCTGATCAGCGATCTGCTCACCGCGCCCGACCGCGACCCGGCCGGCCTGGTGACCCGCGGCCGCCGCCTCGGCTTCGACCTCGACCGCCCTCACCTGGTGCTCGTCGCCCGTACCGGCGACGCCGCCCGCGGACGGCTCGCGGACGCGGCCGTGCAGTACCTGTTCGGGGGCGGCGGCGTCAGCGCCGAGCACGAAGGCGCCGTGGTGCTGCTGCTCCCGTGCGACGGCACCGGTCCCGGGGAGGCGGCCCGCAGCGCGGCCGGGCAGCTCGGCCGGCTGACCGGCGCTCCGGTCACGGTGGCCGGGGCGGGGCCGGCCGCCGGGCCGCGGGCCATCGCCGACGCCCACGCCGAGGCCATGCGCTGCCTGCGGGCCCTGCATGCGCTCGGTCGCGACGGGCACGGCGCGAGCGTCGCCGAACTGGGCTTCCTGGGTGTGCTGTTGGGTGACCTGCACGACGTGGACGGGTTCGTCACCGCCACGTTGGGACCGCTGCTGGACTACGACGCCCGGCGCGGCACCCAACTGGTCAGCACCCTGCGGACCTACTTCGACTGCGGCGGGAGCCTGACCCGGACCAAGGAGGCGCTGCACGTGCACGTGAACACGGTCGTGCAGCGCCTGGACCGGATCCAGGCGCTGCTCGGTCCCGACTGGAACACCCCCGAACAGACGCTGGAACTCCAACTGGCCCTGCGCCTGCACCTGCTGTCGGGCGACCGACGCCCGCAGAAGTGACCATGCAACCATCTGACGGACAGGGTGCGGTCCGGCCGTGCCCACCTCGGCGCCGCCGACCGCGTCGCCGGGATCCACGACGGGGAACTCTGCGTCCCGGCTCAGGCCACCCCTGCGCACCGCCCGGGTGCGAAGGCCGCCCAACGAAAGGAGGCAGCGGTGCCTGACCTCCTGGAAGGGTCTGGGGAGAGACTCTGACCAACGGCCGGGGTCAGGAGTTGGAGCCGCCGTCGGTGTGGCGCTGTCCGGGGCGGCTGCCGTGCCAGTCGAGGACCATGGTGGTGGCATCGTCGCGCAACGATCCTCCGCAGGTCTCGTGCACCGCAGAGGTCAGGGCCCGGACCACTTCACGGGGGTGTTCCTTCCGGGTGGCGCGGATGAGGGCGGGAAGGTCGACGCCGGCAGCGTCGCGTTCCCGCATGCCGTCGGTGAGCAGGATCAGGCGGTCACCCGGCTCCAGGGCAAGCCGCTGCACCTGGTAGGTGACCGGGGCGGGCACGCCGAAGGGCATGTTCACGGTGAGGGGCACCTCCTCCACCCTTTCGCCGCGCAGCCGCAGCGGCCAGGGGTGACCGGCGTTGACCAGCTCACAGGCGCCGTTCTCCAGCTGGATGCGCAAGAGCTGGCCGGTGGTCATGCCGCGACCGTGGCTGGTGATCGCCTGGTGGGCGGCGTTGGCCTGGTCGAGAAGGCCGCGTCCGGCGCGGCGGGCGCCGCGCAGGGCGTTCACGGTCAGTGTGGCCAGCAGCGCGGAGGACGTGTCGTGGCCCATCGCGTCGGTGATCGACAGGTAGAGGGCGTCCTGGTCGAGGGCGTAGTCGTAGGTGTCCCCGCCGATGTCGTCGGCCGGGGCCAGGCCGCCGACCAGGGTGAACTGGGCGGCCTCGCAGCAGGACGCCGTGGGCAGCAGCTGGTGTTGGATCTCCGCGGCCAGGCTCATCGTGGTGGTGCGCCGTCCCCAGTGGTAGAGGTCGGTGAAGCGGCGGTCGGTGACCACTATGTACGCCAGCGCATGTGCTGCCTGTGCCACCGCGTCCCGGACGGGGTCATCGGCTTCGGGCACGGTCAGGTCCAGAACGCCGATGCAGTCACCGCGGTTGGTCACCGGGGCCACCAGCCGCCAGCCGCCCTCTTCGTCCCGCTCCTGGTGCAGACGCTGGGAGCGCAGCACCCGGTCGTGGACACTGCCCGCCAGTTCGAGGGTCTCCGTCCTGCCCCGTGTCTGCGCGACGGTGCCGGCCCTGGGCAGCCGGACGGCTTCCTGCCCGAGCATGTCCACGAGCCAGAACGACACCTCGCTCGCCGAGAACCGCTTCTCCAGGTTCCGGGCCACCACGTCGACCGACTCCACCGGCGCGGCATCCTCCGCCGCCCGCAGCACCTCGTCCAGGCGCAGGCTCTCACCATCCGGCACAGGCACCTCCCAGTCCACCACCTCGGATTCCCGCTGGTGGCCCACGGATGCGTCACCAGCCGGATTCCGGGCGCCGGCCCCCTGACCAGGGGCTGCTCAGTTCCTGGGGGCCGAACGGGGCAGGCGGATCGCGGAGAAGAGGAAGAAGATCCCGCCGAGAGTGGCATAGCCGGCGAGGGCGGTCAGCGAGGGGGCGTCCTGTGTGGCGCTTCGGATGAACGACGCGCCGGCGAGCACGGAGATGCCGCCGCTGAGGATCATGGCCCACTGGCCGCCCATCGGCCGGCGCGCGACGCCCACCAGGAGCTGTACGAGGCCGGAGACGACCGCCCACGCACCCCAGACGCCCAGCACGCCTGCGACGCCCGACGCGCCGGCGACCGCTACGCCGACGGCGGCGAGCGCGCTGACCGCCATGTTGACGTACAGACCCTTGACCGGCCCGGCGGCGCGCGCCGACCTGGCGTCGACGACGGCCGCGGCCACGTCGAAGGCGGGGTAGAGGAACAGCAGCAGCCTGGCAGCGACGGTGAGTTCAGAGCCCTGCGCCCACAGGAGGGCGGCCCACGCGAGGGCGAAGACGAAGCGGACGACGTACAGCCGGCGCAGGGCGGGCACGGCACCGACGGGCTCGGCGGAGACGGTGGACGTCATGGGATTCTCCAGTGGGCTGGACGGGCAGAGAGAACGATCTCTCTTGTCTTTTGTCCGCAGCCTGACACACCCGCTCGGCGAGCACAAGAGAGAGCGTTCTACCCGTTAGGATGGGGACATGACGAGGACGGAAGCCGGCACTGGCACTGGCACTGGCACTGGCACTGGCACTGGCAAGCGAGTCTCCGAGGCGCGGGAACGGCTCCTGAGGACCGCCGGGCAGCTCTTCTACGCGGAGGGCATCCACACGGTGGGCGTCGACCGTCTGGTCGCCGAGTCGAAGGTCACCAACGCCACCTTCTACCGCCACTTCCGCAGCAAAGAGGAGCTTGCGGTCGCCTACATCGGAAGCGTCGACCACGCGATCCGCACACAGATCGACTCCCTGACGGCCGCGGACCTGCCCGCCGACGGCATCCTGCGGGGCATCGGTGCGTCACTGGTCGAACAGATCAGCTCGCGGGGTTACCGCGGATGCGCCTTCCTCAACGCGGCAGCGGAATTCCCCGATCCCGACCACCCGGTCCACCGTGCGGTCGTAGCACACCGCGCGTGGTTCCTTCAGACGATCACCGGACTGTTCGCCGAGATCACGGCCGCAGAGGCCGAGCACGCCGGGCGGCACTTCGTCATGCTCCGTGACGGCGCGATGAGCGCCGGCTACCTCGGCGATCCCGTCCTCGCCGGTGAGACCCTGCTGCGCGGCATCGAGGGACTGCTGCGGATCCACACGGCCCGCGGGCTCGACGAGCGTGCCGCCGCCGGCCCCCGCCAGGCCCCCTCGCCGGCCGCGACGGTCTCCGACATCGAGTGCTCCCCTTACGGTTCTTAGCCGTGGTCGGCACCGGAGAGGTGGCCGTACACGCTGACAGCTCCCACCCTGTGAACCAAGGAGGGAGCTGTTCAGGTCGCGTCGGCGTACGCCTTCGATGGGCTATGCGTGGCGATGCGAGTGCCGGTTGCCGGTGACGAGGCGGTACAGGGCCAGCAGGATGAGGGAGCCGACGATGGCGGCTATCCAGGTGGACAGGTGGAAGAACCCGTCGATGGAGTCGACACCGAAGATCACCTTGCCGAGCCAGCCGCCAAGAAGACCGCCGACGATGCCGATGAGCATGGTGACGATGATGCCGCCCGGGTCCTTGCCCGGCATCAAGGCCTTGGCGATGGCGCCGGCGAGCAGGCCGATGATGATCCACGCGATGATGCCCATGTTGCGTCTCGCTTCCTCGAATAAGGGCTGTGTCAGCTCATCGAGTGCACCGATGACGCCCGAACAAACGTCTCATCCGGGTTACGGCCATCCGTCACGGGTGCTGCCTGGCGGAGACTTGACGCAGGGTTAGTACTTCAGGTGCAGATCGCGATCTTCATCGTTGATGGGCGGCCTGCCGTTCGTAGCACCCAGTGCCCCGAACTCGACGCCCTCACCCGACACGTCCGGTCCTTCGCGAGGATGCTCACCGACCGCCGGGGCCGGCTGCTCCCGGACTGGCTCGACGCCGTCCGACAGGACGACCTGCCCAGCCTCCACACCCTCGCTGCCGGCATCGACCGCGACATCGACGCCGTCACCGCCGGACTGACCCCGCCCTGGAGCTCTGGCGCGGTCGAAGGCATGTCAACCGGATCAAGATGCTCAAGCGCCAGATGTACGGCCGGGCAGTCTTCGGCCTGTTGCGGGAGCGAGTCCTGCTGGCCTGACCGCAGCTTTGTTGCTCAACGAGTGGGTCCGTTCAGCTGATCGCGAGCATCACGGGATCCAGACCCAGCTTGCTCCGGCATGAGCCGACGGCCCGAGCGACCCAGGCAGTCACAGCGTCGCGATCTGGCGCGATCACGTGAAGCTCACGTGCCTTCTCCTGGGCCTGGACCATCCACGGGGCCAGCGGGTCCTCTCGAAGGACTCGTTCGAAGTAATCGCGGGCCGTGGCCGGGTCACCGGTCAGAGCGGCTGCAATCCCGGCGTCGAAGCTGTCCCAGAGGACTCCTCGGCGCACCGGCCTGGAAGTCAGGTACCGGGCTGCCTCCGACAGGGCCGGGAACTTCTCCCTCAGCGCGGTCACGTTCCTGGCCGCCTGCCGGCCGAGTTCGAGTGCCAGCGGCGTGAACTGGTCCTCGGTGCGAAACGGCTGGGGGCCGGTCCGGACTGCGTCCACATGAAAGGCCAGGTGGTCCGCGTCGTGCCACAGCCACATCGCACCGACGTACAGACCGCTGCCGACGGTCCGTGGCGGAGTGAACTCCACAACCCCGAGCCACCACTCGTGATCATCGATCCACAGCCGCGACCGCCCGCGCTGGGCCAGGCCCAGCGGCTTCAGGGACTCCCGCGCTGCCGAGGTGATGATCCGGAGGACCGGACTACGATCTGCCATGACCGGCATTATCGGCCGTCCAACCGACACCCCTGTCGGCTGCTGTGCATGGCGATGTGCCACCACGCCCAGCAACACCGAGCGTCACCGCTCCACAAAAGTTGGGCCAGAGCCGAGAAATGGCGGCAATGTCGGCGGTGAGGGCGTTCGGGTCGACCACGCGGGTGACCAAAGCCTCCGGGGAGTTAGGGCCCTTCTGATGAATCTCCGTGGGAGAAGGAGCGGCGTTCGGTGCGTGCGATCGGCGTGC
>NZ_JBEYJU010000169.1:0-9761 GCF_040703965.1 Streptomyces sp. NPDC006655
GGGCGCTGGGGGTCCCCCCGGCCGACTTTTAGGGGCGCTGGGGGTCCCCCCGGCCGAAGGCTGGGGGAGGAACTGCGCGACAAGCCCCCACGCTCCCGCACCCGAAAGCGCACCGTCGGTCCGCTCAGACCCGCATCGGCTGGGGGGACTCCCTGCGGGCCGGGTCCGGGCCGTCGTACTCGCGGATGATCTCGTAGCGGGTGTTGCGCTCCACCGGGCGGAAGCCCGCGTCGCGGATGAGGTCGAGGAGGTCCTCGCGGGTCAGCTTGTTCGGCGTGCCGTAGTTGTCCGCGTCGTGAGTGATCTTGTACTCGACCACCGAGCCGTCCATGTCGTCGGCCCCGTGCTGGAGCGCCAACTGCGCCGTCTGCACGCCGTGCATGACCCAGAAGACCTTCACGTGCGGGACGTTGTCGAACAGCAGGCGCGACACCGCGAAGGTCTTCAGGGCCTCCGCGCCCGTCGCCATCTGGGTGCGGGCCTGGAGGCGGTTGCGTACCTTGCCGTCCTTCATGTCCACGAAGTCGTGCTGGTAGCGCAGCGGGATGAAGACCTGGAAACCGCCGGTCTCGTCCTGGAGCTCACGCAGGCGCAGCACGTGGTCGACGCGGTGGCGGGGCTCCTCGATGTGGCCGTACAGCATGGTGCACGGGGTCTTCAGACCCTTCTCGTGCGCCAGGCGGTGGATCCGCGACCAGTCCTCCCAGTGGGTGCGGTGGTCCACGATGTGCTGCCGGACCTCCCAGTCGAAGATCTCCGCACCGCCGCCGGTCAGGGACTCCAGACCCGCGTCGATCAGCTCGTCGAGGATCTCGGAGGCGGACAGCCCGGAGATCGTCTCGAAGTGGTGGATCTCCGTGGCCGTGAACGCCTTCAGCGAGACGTTCGGCAGCGCCGCCTTGAGTTCCCTGAGCGAGCGCGGGTAGTAGCGCCACGGCAGGTTCGGGTGCAGGCCGTTCACGATGTGGAGCTCGGTGAGGTTCTCGCCCTCCATCGCCTTCGCGAGCTTCACCGCCTCCTCGATGCGCATCGTGTACGCGTCCTTCTCGCCCGGCTTGCGCTGGAACGAGCAGTACGCGCAGGACGCCGTGCACACGTTCGTCATGTTGAGGTGGCGGTTGACGTTGAAGTGGACGACGTCACCGTTCTTGCGGGTGCGCACCTCGTGGGCGAGGCCGCCCAGCCAGGCCAGGTCGTCCGACTCGTACAGCGCGATGCCGTCCTCGCGGGTCAGCCGCTCACCGCCCCTGACCTTCTCCTCCAGCTCACGCTTGAGCCCGACGTCCATTCCCACACCTTTCTCGCAAGACTCCCCCGGAAGACTCTGACAACCGTACGGCTAGACCTCTTCGGGCAGTTCCCCGACCCGGTTCTCCCACTTCGTGGACAGCACGATCGTGGTACGGGTCCGGGACACGCCCTTCGTGCCGGACAGCCGCCGGATGGTCTTCTCCAGGCCGTCGACGTCCGTGGACCGCACCTTGAGCATGAACGAGTCGTCGCCGGCGATGAACCAGCAGTCCTCGATCTCCGGCAGGTCCCGCAGCCGCTGGGCCACGTCCTCGTGGTCCGCCGCGTCGGAGAGGGAGATGCCGATCAGCGCGATCACGCCGAGCCCGAGCGAGGCCGCGTTCACGGTCGCCCGGTAACCGGTGATGACCCCGGCCGCCTCCAGCCGGTTGATGCGGTCGGTGACGCTGGGTCCCGAGAGTCCGACGAGACGGCCCAGCTCAGCGTACGAGGCCCGGCCGTTCTCCCTCAGGGCCTGGATGAGCTGCCTGTCCACGGCGTCCATGCGATCGAAGCCTTCCGCTGAAAGTTCCGGAGTGGATGAGAGATGGTGCTGAGGTACCGCTACTTGCCCGCGCCGCCGCCGAGGTCGCCCTCCCAGCGGCGGTAGAGCCGGTGCCCGACGCCCGCGGCGTCCAGGACGCGTCCGGCGACGAAGTCGACCAGGTCCTGGATGTGGGTGGCACCCGCGTAGAAGGCAGGTGAGGCGGGGACGACGACCGCCCCCAGGTCGTCCAGGGTGACGAGGTGGCGCAGGGTCTGGCCGCCCAGGGGGGTCTCGCGGACGGCCACGACGAGCGGGCGGCGCTCCTTGAGGGTGACGGAGGCCGTCCGCTGGAGCAGGTCCTTGGAGAGCCCGAGGGCGACCCCGGCGACGGCGGCGGTGGACGCCGGCACGATCAGCATGCCCTTGGCCGGGTACGACCCGGAGGACGGCCCGGCGGCCAGGTCACCGGCGCTCCAGTACCGCACCCGCGTCAGGTCGGTCTCGAAGGTGCCCGGCTTGCCGTCGGCGCCCCGCGCCAGCCACTCCCCCAGGTCCTGGCGCCAGTGCGCGTCCCGGAAGGAGATCCCGGTCTCGTCCAGCAGCGTGAGCCGTGAGGCCCGGCTGACCACCAGGTCGACGCTCTCCCCCGCGTCCAGCAGGGCTCGCAGTACGGCGGCGGCATAGGGCGTACCGGACGCACCGGACACCCCCACGATCCAAGGCACGCGCTGCGTTTCTCCTGCGTTCACACCTTGAGCGTACCGGCGCGCCGACCGAGGCTCAGGCGGGGTGGGGCGCCTCGGGGTCGACGCGGAGACGGGAGGTGTCCACCGTGCGGCTGCCGAGCGGGGTCCCACGGTGTGCCGAGGTGCCCCCCTCGTACTCATTGCGGACGTTCAGACGGTCAGACCCCGCACCAGGAGATCCAGCAGCGCGCACACGAACAGGGCAATCCCGATGAACCCGTTGACGCTGAAGAAGGCGCGGTTGAGGCGGGAGAGGTCGTGCGGGCGGACGATGGAGTGCTCGTAGAGGAAGGCGCCGGCCACGATCACCAGGCCCAGCCAGAAGAAGACGCCCGCGTGCGTCTCCACCGCATACCAGACGAACAGGGCCGTGACGATCGCGTGGCAGACCCGTGCCGCCCGGATCGCCGCCGGGATGCCGAAGCGGGCCGGGACCGACATGACGCCGATCTCGCGGTCGGTCTCGACGTCCTGGCAGGCGTAGATCAGGTCGAAGCCGCCGATCCAGACGCCCACGGCGAGGCCCAGGATCACCGCGTCCCAGGACCACTCGCCGGTGACCGCGAGCCAGCCGCCGATCGGGCCCATGGCCTGGGCGAGGCCGAGGATGGCCTGCGGGAAGTTCGTGAACCGCTTGCCGTAGGGGTAGACGACCATCGGGATCACCGCGACCGGCGCGAGCGCCAGGCACAGGGGGTTGAGCAGGGCCGCCGAGCCGAGGAAGACGGCCACCGCGATCAGCGCACCGGTCCAGGCGTGCCTCACGCTCATCGCGCCGGTGACCAGCTCGCGGTGGGCGGTGCGCGGGTTCCGGGCGTCGATCTCGCGGTCGATGATCCGGTTGACCGCCATCGCGAACGTCCGCAGGCCGACCATGCAGACGGTGACCAGGAGCAGCCGGCCCCAGTGGATGTTCCGGTCCAGCTCGAACATCGCGGTCAGCGTGGCGATGTACGCGAAGGGCAGCGCGAAGACCGAGTGCTCGATCATCACCAGGCGGAGGAACGCCTTGGTGCGTCCCGGCTGCGGGAGTGCTGCGGAGGCGGAGCTCACAGGCCGTACTCCTTCCAGCGGCGGTCGACCTTCGCCGCCGTGTCCGGGTCCGAAAGGACCATGTCCGGCCAGCCGCCGTCCCTGGTGTAGCCCTCCTCGGGCCATTTCCGCGTCGCGTCGATGCCCGCCTTGCCGCCCCAGAACTGCTGGTAGGAGGCGTGGTCGAGGTGGTCGACCGGGCCTTCGACGACGGTGAGGTCGCGGGCGTAGTCGGTGTTGCCGAGGGCCCGCCAGGAGACCTCGTGCAGGTCGTGCACGTCGCAGTCGGAGTCGACGACCACGATCAGCTTGGTGAGGGACATCATGTGCGCCCCCCAGACGGCGTGCATGACCTTCTGCGCGTGCTTCGGGTACTTCTTGTCGATCGAGACGATCGCGCAGTTGTGGAAGCCGCCGGACTCGGGGAGGTGGTAGTCCACGATGTCCGGGACGATGATCTTCAGGAGGGGGAGGAAGAAGCGCTCCGTGGCGCGGCCGAGCGGGCCGTCCTCCGTCGGGGGGCGGCCGACGACGATCGACTGGAGCAGGGGGCGGCGGCGCATCGTCACGCAGTCGATGGTCAGCGCCGGGAAGGGTTCCTGCGGGGTGTAGAAGCCGGTGTGGTCGCCGAAGGGGCCCTCCGGCAGCATCTCGCCCGGCTCCAGCCAGCCCTCCAGGACGACCTCCGCCTGCGCCGGGACCTGGAGCGGGACGGTCTTGCAGTCGACCATCTCGATCCGCTTGCCCGCGATGAACCCGGCGAACAGGTACTCGTCGATGTCGCCGGGCAGGGGTGCGGTGGAGGCGTAGGTCACGGCGGGCGGGCAGCCGAAGGCGATCGCGACCGGCAGACGCTCGCCGCGCCGCGCCGCCACCTGGTAGTGGTTGCGGCTGTCCTTGTGGATCTGCCAGTGCATGCCGATGGTGCGCCGGTCGTGGCGCTGGAGGCGGTACAGACCCAGGTTCCGGATCCCGCTCTCCGGGTCCTTGGTGTGGGTGAGCCCGAGGTTGAAGAAGGAGCCGCCGTCCTGCGGCCAGGTGAACAGGGCCGGCAGCTGGTCCAGGTCCACCTCGTCGCCCTTCAGGACGACCTCCTGCACGGGCGCGCTGTCGGACTTCACCTTCTTCGGCGGTACGTGCGCCATCGCGCCGAGCTTGCCGAACGCCTCCCGCACCCCGACGAACCCGTGCGGGAGTTCGGGGCGCAGCAGCCCGCCGATCTTCTCGGAGATCTCGCCGTACGACTTCAGGCCGAGGGCCTTCAGCAGCCTGCGGTCGGTGCCGAAGACGTTCATCGCCAGCGGCATGGCGGAGCCGCGGACGTTCTCGAAGAGGAGCGCCGGGCCGCCGGCCTTCTGGACCCGGTCGACGATCTCCCCGACCTCCAGGTACGGGTCGACCTCGGCCTTGACACGCTTGAGGTCTCCCTCGCGCTCCAGTGCCCGGAGCAGGGAGCGAAGATCGTCGTAAGCCATGTGTCCCAGTATCGGCCACCCGGGGTGCGGGCCGGGTCACCGCCCCCTGGGATACTCGTCGGCCGTGACAGTCCACCGCTGGTTACCGCTGCTCGCCCTGCTGATCGCCGTCCCGTCGGCCGCGTGCTCGCCCCCGCGGGAGTCCGGGGCCTCTCCCGTCTCCCCGCTGGTCCGGGTGGCGGCCGCCGACCGGCGGACCGCCCCCGACCTCACCGGCGACGACCTGGACGGCCGTCCGGTCCGGCTCGCCGACTACCGGGGCAAGGTCGTCGTGCTGAACGTCTGGGCGTCCTGGTGCGGTCCCTGCCGGGCCGAGGCGCCCGAACTGTCGCACGCGCAGCGGGAGCTGGCGGCCGAGGGCGTCCAGGTGCTCGGCGTGAACATGGACGCCCGGCGGGAGAAGGGGCGGGCGTTCCAGGAGGAGCACCGGCTGTCCTACCCGAGCCTGCACGATCCCGCGAGCCGTCAGCTGCTCCGCCTGCCCAGGGGGTACAAGGCGCAGGCGCTGCCGTACACCCTCTTCGTGGACCGGGACGGAAAGATCGCCGCGCGGTACCTGAGCCCGCTCACCGCGGCCGCCGTCCGGACGGCCGTCGCACCGCTGCTCGCCGGGAGGCACTGAGCCGCGGGGGTTCGAGGAGGGCGACCGGCATGCCCGTGCCCAGGGTCCCGGGCGGCACCCACCCGCTACCCTGGCCGCCATGCTCAGGTATCTGCCTTTCCTGCTGGTCCTCGCGCTGTGGATCTACGCCTTCGTGGACTGCCTGAACACCCCCGAGGACGAGGTGCGCGTGCTGCCGAAACTGGCGTGGGTGGTGGTCATCCTGGTCTTCGGGGAGGTCCTGGTCGGCCCGGTGGCCTGGCTCGTCGCAGGGAAGACACGCCAGCCCCGCGAGCGGTGGGTCGCGCCGGACGACAACCCGGAGTTCCTGAAGTCCCTGAACCCGGACGACCCACGCACGGACTGAGACCGGGCGCACATGGACGGAACAAGGGCTTCCTGGGTCAACACCACGCACGACTGGTCGGGCGCCGTGGACGCGGACCACCTCTCCCGCATCCGTCAGGACCCGGCGCTGTTCGCTCCCGGCGGGCCGGAGCACCTGGTTCTCGAGGTCGTCGCGTATGCCGCCGACGAGGCGGCGAGCCGGGGCGGCGGACGGTGTCTGGTCACGCTGCACACCGACGGCTCCGTGTCGGTGGCGGACGACGGACGAGGCACCGACACACGGGTCGACGAACACGGCCAGGTGGTGAAGAAGCCCGTCATGGCCACGAAGGACCTGCGCTTCTTCGACCACCCGGAAACCGAACGGCTTCCGGACGGACACCCGCGCCGCGGCATGTCCGTCGTCGCCGCGCTGAGCACATGGCTGATCCACACCAATCGCCGCCTCGACGGCTCCTGGACCCAGCGCTACGAGCACGGCGTCCCGGTGACCGGCCTGGAACCCGTCGAGGCCGACGGGACCACGGGAACCAGCGTCCGGTTCCTCCCGGACGGCTCGCCGCGTCCGCGGTATTCGTCGACCACGGCCGAGGTGACCCGATGGTCCGCCCACTGGCCCCACCTGACGGTCCGGCTCACGGCGGGTGACTAACAGGGGCTCTCCGGCAGGTGTTCCTTTGCCCAGTCGCCGAGTTCTCTGAGGGAGGGTTCGAGGGCCGCGCCCGCCGGGGTCAGGCGGTAGGCGACGCGCAGCGGCGGGCCCTCGTCGACCTCGCGCAGGACGAGCCCCGCGGCGCCGAGTTCGGCCAGGCGGTCGGAGAGCATGCGTTCGCTGATACCGGGGATGGCGCGGCGCAGGCTGGCGAAGTAGGCCGGCCGGTCCATCAGGACGGACAGGATCGGGCCGTTCCAGCGCTTGCCGAGCACCTGGAAGACGCGCGTGATGCCGACGTCCACACCTTGGCACCGTTCCGGGTCATGGGCCTGCTCCACCGACATGGGATCAGGGTACAGCCCCACCCCGGCCGAGGGCTGAGAAAAAGTAAGTACCTGTGCTATCTATAGTTCAGTACCAATCCTCAGCCCCCGCGGCCTCACGTAGGACCGCTGTCCTGTTTGTCTGGAGTGCCCCATGGCCACCCTTCTCCACGTCGACTCCTCGCTCCTCCCCGGCGAGATGTCCGCCTCCCGCGCCGTCACCAACGCGTTCCGCGCGGCCTGGCAGGAGCAGCACCCCGACGGCACGGTGATCTACCGCGACCTGGCGGCGGACCCGGTGCCGCACATCACCGCGGCCACCCACCTCGCCGGTTTCACCGACCCCGCCACGCACTCCCCCGAGCAGGCCGAGGCCTTCGCGGCCCGCGTGCGGCTGATCGAGGAGCTGGAGCAGGCGGACGCGGTGCTCATCGGCGCCCCGATGTACAACTTCACGATCCCCTCGACGCTCAAGGCATGGCTGGACAACGTGGTGCTGATCGGCCGCACGGGCGGTGAGAACCCGTCCGCGAAGGGCACCCCGGTCACCGTCGTGGCCAGCCGTGGCGGCTCGTACGCGCCGGGCACCCCGCGTGAACCGTTCGAGTACGTGCAGAACTACCTGACCGCGCTGCTCGGCGAAGCGCTCGCCATGGACGTCGACTTCATCGTGCCCGAGCTGACCATGGCCCCGCAGAACGCGGCGATGGCCGAGCTGGTGCCGCTCTACGAGGCGTCCCGCGACCGCGCCCTCCAGGAGGCGGCCACCAAGGCGAAGAACCTCGCGGAACGCCTGGCCGCGTAGGGCACCGGGCTCTCGGCGCGGGGCCGTTGCACCGATCGGCCCAGCAGCGCATGCGGGTTCGGCGGTGGGCGGTTGTGATGGACGCGTTCCCATCCGACCCCCAGGAGGCAGTCATGCGCATCCGTTCCCTCGCCGTCACCGGCGCCGTCGCCGCGGCCCTCGCCCTCGGCGGCACCACCGCCGCCTTCGCCGACAACGGCGCCGACGCCAGCGGCACCGCGTCCAACAGCCCGGGCGTGTTGTCGGGCAACGTCGTCGAGGTCCCGGTCGGCATCCCGATCGCCGTCTGCGGCGACAGCATCGACGTCATCGGCCTGCTCAACCCCGCGGCCGGCAACACCTGCACCAACGGCTGACCCGGCCGCGGGCACCGCCAGAGGACTTCCGGAGGACGACGCGCCCTCCGGAACTTCTCTGTGCGTGCAGGTTGTACGCCGGCGGGCCGTCCGAAACGGACAGTGCGCCCCTGGGCCGCAGCGAGGGCGAACCCGACACTTACCTCGTATGACGACAGCTCCCGCCGGTTCCACCACCAGTATCGCCCCCGCGTACGGCGACCGGGTCATCGCCGTGGAGGCGGCGGGCTCGGAGCCGATCCCCGACGCCGAACGCCACGGCGGCCCGCTCCAGTTGCTGTGGACCTGGGCCTCTCCCAACATCGAGTTCGCGACCGTCTACATCGGCGTGATCGCGGTCCTCTTCTTCGGCCTCGACTTCTGGACGGCGACCGCCGCGATCCTGCTGGGCACCGCGCTCGGCGCCCTCACCCAGGGCGTACTGTCGCTGGACGGCCCGCGGTTCGGCGTCCCGCAGATGGTGATCGGCCGCTTCTCCTTCGGCCGCCTCGGCAACATCCTGCCCGCCGCCGCCAACGGCCTGCTCGCGGGCGTCGGCTGGTTCGCGGTGAACAGCGTGAGCGCGGCCTTCGCCCTGAACACCCTGACCGGCCTGCGCCCCCTCCCCTCCCTCCTGCTCGTCGTGGTGGCGGAGATCCTGATCGGCTTCATCGGCCACAACTTCGTGCACACCTTCGAGAAGTACGCGTTCCCGGCGCTCGCGGTCGTCTTCCTGCTCGCCGGGGTGTGGACGTTCAAGGACGCCGACCTCGGCGGCGGCGGCTCCGGCGGCGGCGTCGGCGGCTTCCTGCTCGCGTTCAGCGCCGCCTGGGGGTACGCGGCCGGCTGGAACCCGTACGCCGCCGACTACGCACGCTATCTGCCGCGCACGGCGAACAAGGCGCGGACCGTCCTGTGGCCGGCCGTCGGCCTGTTCGTGTCCGTCTCGGTCGTCGCCGTCATCGGCGCGGCCTCGGCCACCCTCGCCGCTCCGAAGGACGCCACCCCGACGGCGGCCTTCACCGGTCACCTGCCCGGCTGGCTGGGCGACCTGGTGCTGATCGCCATCATGCTCGGCGGGATCTCGGCGAACGCCCTCAACGTGTACTCCGGAGCGATCTCCATCGCCTCCTTCGGCCTGCGGCTGCCCACCTGGCTCAGCCGCAGCGCGCTGGTCGTGGTGTCGGGCGTCGCCGGTACGGCGGCGGCCTGGGCCTCACTGGACGACGCAGGCGCGGCGTACGAGGCGTTCCTGCTGGTCATCGCGTACTGGGTGGCGCCCTGGCTGGGCGTGGTCCTGGTGGAGCGGTGGTTCCGGGGCCGCACCGCGACCGACGAGGAGCTGGCCGCCCGGCTGACCGACCGCTCCTTCACCAATTGGCCGGGACTCGCGTCCCTGTTGGCGGGCGTGGCGGTCTCCGTCCCGCTCTTCTCCAACCAGGAGGACTACGTGGGATACGTCCCGGAGCACTGGCCGTCCTTCGGCGACATCACCCCCCTGGTCGGCTTCACGGTGAGCGCCCTCCTGTACACGGCCCTGCGCGCACGCGCCCGGAACGCCTAGGGGCCCTTCTGATGGATCTCCGTGGGAGAAGGAGCGGCGTTCGGTGCGTGCGATCGGCGTGCGGGGTGGCGGGCCAGGTGGCTCCGCCACCTGGCCCGCC
>NZ_JBEYJU010000170.1:0-9522 GCF_040703965.1 Streptomyces sp. NPDC006655
GTCATGTGGCGGAGCCACCTGGCCCGCCACCCCGTGCGTCGAGCGTGCGTGCCGGGCGTCGCGACGCCGCGGAGATCCATCAGAAGGGCCCTAGGCTCGGGGCCCTACGGCCTGCGTCGTCGCCCGCAGCAGCGTGACCACCGCCGCGCCGCCCAGCCCGATGTTGTGCGCGAGCCCCACCCGGGCGCCCGCGACCTGCCGGTCCCCCGCAGTGCCGCGCAGCTGCCACACCAGTTCGGCGGTCTGCGCGAGACCGGTCGCGCCCAGCGGATGCCCCTTGGAGATGAGCCCGCCGGAGGGGTTCACCACCCAGCGCCCGCCGTACGTGGTCGCGCCGGACTCGACGAGTTCGCCGGACCGGCCGGCCGCGCACATGCCGAGCGCCTCGTAGGTCAGCAGCTCGTTGACGGAGAAGCAGTCGTGCAGTTCGACGACGTCGACGTCCTCGATGCCGAGGCCCGAGCTGTCGTACACCTGGCGGGCCGCCGCCCGGGACATCGGCTGTCCCACCACGTCGATGCACGAGCCCGACGCGAAGGACTCCCCGGTGTCGGTGGTCATCGCCTGCGCGACGATCTCGACCAGGCCGGTGAGCCCGCGCCGCCCGGCGAACCGTTCGGAGACGACCACGGCCGCCGCCGCGCCGTCGGAGGTGGGCGAGCACTGGAGTTTGGTGAGGGGGTGGTGGACGGTGCGGGCGGCGAGGACGTCGGCGACGTCGTAGGCGGCCTGGAACTGGGCGTAGGGGTTGTCCGCCGAGTGCCGGTGGTTCTTGGCGGCCACCGCGGCGAGCTGCGCCTCGGTGGTGCCGTGGCGCTCCATGTGCTCACGGGCCGCGTCGCCGAAGATCTGCGCGGTGGGCGGGGTCGTCTCGAAGCCGTGCCGGGCGGCCATGATCCCGTAGTGCCGGGCGACGGGAGAGGTGGCGAAGTCCCCTCCGTCGGCGCCGCCGCCGAGCGCGCCCTTCTTCATCTTCTCGAAGCCGAGGGCGAGGACGCAGTCGGCGGCGCCGCCCTCGACCAGCTGCCTGGCCAGCATCAGGGCGGTCGCGCCGGTGGCGCAGTTGTTGTTGACGTTGTAGACGGGGACGCCGGTGAGACCCAGTTCATAGACGGCGCGCTGGCCGGCGGTGGAGGGCTGGAAGCAGTAGCCGACGGGAACCTGTTCCACGTCGTCGTAGGCGATTCCCGCGTCGGCGAGCGCGGAGCCGGCCGCCTCCCGGACCATGTCCCAGTACTGCCAGTCACGGGTCTCGGGCTTCTCGAACTTGGTCATCCCGACCCCGGCAACGTAGGCCTTCATGGCGCGCAGAGTAGAACGCGTTCCACAAACGCGCCACCCCTGACGGAGAGTCAGTAACCCATGAGCCGGTCAAGAATTCGTTAGCAGCTCGAAGCAACGGAATAGTTGCCTGTGCATACGAGGTTTAGCCGGTACTTATCAATCGGGAGGCCTCACTCAATGACGCACACGACGACCGACCAGCCCGCCCGGGGCGCGAGCGGGGCCGTGGTTCCGGTCCTCGCCTTCGCGGGCATCGTGGTCGCGGTGATGCAGACCCTGCTCGTCCCGGTCATCAAGGACCTGCCGCAACTGCTGGGCACCGAGCCCAGCAACGCCACCTGGGTCCTCACCTCGACGCTGCTGTCGGGCGCCGTGGCCACTCCGATCATGGGCCGCCTCGGCGACCTCTACGGCAAGCGCCGGATGCTGATCCTCAGCCTCGCCGTGATGGTGGTCGGCGCGCTGGTCAGCGCCCTCACCAGCGACCTGCTCACGATGATCGCCGGCCGTACCCTCCAGGGCTTCGCCATGGGCGCGATCCCGCTGGGCATCGGCCTGATGCGCGACATGCTGCCGCGCGAGAAGCTCGGCTCGGCGATGGCCCTGATGAGCTCCTCGATCGGCGTCGGCGGCGGCCTCGCGCTGCCCGCCGCGGCCCTGGTCGCGCAGCACATGGACTGGCACGCGCTCTTCTACGGCGCCGCCGGTCTCGGCGTGCTCTCCATAGCCCTGACCCTGCTGGTCGTACCGGAGTCCCCGATGCGGGCGCAGGGTTCGTTCGACGTGCTGGGCGCGCTGGGGCTGTCCACCGGCCTGGTGCTGCTCCTGTTGCCCATCACCAAGGGCAGCGACTGGGGCTGGTCCTCGGGCACCACGCTCGGCCTGTTCGGCGCGTCCGTCGCGGTGCTGCTCCTGTGGGGCCTCTTCGAGCTGCGCCACCAGGCCCCGCTGGTGGACCTGCGCACCACGGCCCGCCCCGCGGTGCTCTTCACCAACCTCGCGTCGATCATGGTCGGCGTCAGCTTCTACGTCGTCTCGCTGGTCCTTCCGCAGCTGCTCCAGCTCCCGAAGGCCACCGGCTACGGCCTCGGCCAGTCGATGGTGGTCGCCGGTCTGCTGGTCGCGCCGCTGGGCCTGACGATGATGTTCACGGCCCCGGTGTACGCCCGGCTGTCCGCCAAGTACGGCCCCAAGCTCACCCTCATCCTCGGCATGCTGATCATCGGCATCGGCTACGGCGCCGGCCTCGGCCTGATGAGCGCGGCCTGGCAGAGCGCGGTCATCGCGGTCGTCCTCGGCGCCGGCATCGGCCTCGCCTACTCCTCCCTGCCGGCGCTCATCGTCGGCGCGGTCCCGGCGTCGGAGACCGGCGCGGCGAACGGCCTGAACACGCTGATGCGGTCCATCGGCACCTCCGTGTCCAGCGCCGTCATCGGCATGGTGCTGGCGAACACCGCGAACCACGTCGGCGGGGTCGCCATCCCGACCATGCACGGCTTCCGGGTGTCCTTCCTGATCGCGACGGCCGCGGTGGCGGTGGGTCTGCTGCTCGCGCTGCTGCTGCCGAAGCAGCCCCGGCCGCAGCTCCACACGCAGCTGCGGGCCAGCAGCGAGGAGGACGCGGTGCTCGCCGTCGCCGAGGAGGTGCTGCGGGGCTTCCGCGGCCGGGTCCTGGACGCCGCGGGCGGCCCGGTGGCGCGCGCGAAGGTGACGCTGATCGACCGGCGCGGACGGCAGGCGGGGTCGACACTGTCGGCCGAGGACGGCACGTACACGCTCACGGTGCCGGCCGAGGGGGCGTACGTGCTGGCCGCGACGGCGGCCGGACACGGACCGCACGCCTCGTCGGCGACCCACACGGGCGACGACCGGGCGGTCGACCTGGACCTGTCGCTGCCCGGCGAGACGGTCAGCGCGTAACTCGGCCCACCAGGGGCGGCATCCGCCCCGTCCCCCGACCGACACGCGGGCGGCGCTCCCTCCACATGAGCGCCGCCCGCGCCGTTTGCGCGGGGCCCCTCGGCAGGAGGCGCCGCCTCCCCCGGCGCTCAGTCCGCCGCGGCTCGTTCCCCCGTGCGGCGTCTGCGGTGGGTGGGGGTGGTGAGGGACGGGGGTTGCCAGACGCCGTCCGCCTGGTACAGGTCGGTGCCGGGGGGCACGATCTCGTCGATGCGGTCGAGCACCGCGTCGTCGAGCAGCAGGTCCGCCCCCTCGAGGGACGCGGTGAGCTGGTCCATGGTGCGCGGGCCGATGATCACCGAGGTGACCGCCGGGTGCACCAGCGGGAAGGCGACGGCCAGCTCCGGCAGGGTGCGGCCCATCTCCTCGGTGAGCGCGACGAGTCGCTCAACGGCCGCGTACTTGGCGGCGTTGCCCGGCAGCTCGGGGTCGAAGCGCTGCGGTTGGCGCTTGGCGCGGCCGGTGCCGAAGTCGACGGGCCGGCCCTGCCGGTGGGCGCCGGAGAGGAACCCCGAGGCGAGCGGTGACCAGGTCAGGACGCCCAGGCCCAGCCGCTGCGCGGTGGGCAGCACGGCCCGTTCGACGCCGCGCGCGAGGATCGAGTACGGCGGCTGCTCGGTACGCAGCCGCATCAGCCCACGCCGCTCCGCCACATGGTGCGCCTCGACGAGGTCCTCGGCCGGGAACGTGGAGCTGCCGAACGCCCGGATCTTGCCCGCCCGCACCAGGTCACCGAGGACGGACAGGGTCTCCTCGACGTCCGTGGTGTGGTCGGGGCGGTGCACCTGGTAGAGGTCGATCCAGTCGGTGTCCAGGCGCCGCAGGCTGTCCTCGACGGCCCTGACGATCCAGCGGCGCGAGTTGCCGCTGCGGTTGCGGCCCTCCCCCAGCGGGAAGTGCACCTTCGTGGCGAGGACCACGTCGTCGCGCCGGCCCTTGAGCGCCTTGCCGACGATCTCCTCGCACTCGCCCGCCGAGTACATGTCGGCGGTGTCCACGAAGTTGATGCCGGCGTCCAGCGCGGCGTTGATGATCCGGGCGCCGTCCTCGTGGTCCGGATTGCCGGTGGACCCGAACATCATCGTGCCCAGACAGTGGGTGCTGACCTCGATGCCGGTCCTGCCGAGGACTCGATAGCGCACAGCGGTGCTCCGTCACGGATCGGGGGCGGGTGGGGCGCCAGTCTAGATCTTGGAGTGCGCTCGACTCCCCTGCCGGACAGCCGACTTCGGGTTCACGGCGGGGTTCCGACCGGCATCGGGGCCGCGCCGGACGGGCCGACGCCCACCACTCGCCCGCACCCCCGGTCGGGCGCCCGGCGGTGGGTGCGGCAGCATGGGCGGCCGGACCGTACGACACTCACCCCGCGTGAGACGAGTGAGAGGACGCCGATGACCGCGGCAGCCCCCAAGCCCGAGATCCTGGCCGCGTTCGAGGCGGCGAAGGGGTTCATGCCCGTCGGCGAGGGCCTCGCGCTGTACGAGGCCGCCGTCGAGGCGGCAGCGCTCGGCCTGCCGCTGCTGGAGGTCGGCACCTACTGCGGGCGCTCGACGATCCTGCTCGCCGACGCGGCCCGCGCGGCCGGCGTCACCGCGGTCACCGTCGACCACCACCGGGGCAGCGAGGAGCAGCAGCCCGGCTGGGAGTACCACGACCCGGGGACGGTCGACCCCGAGCTCGGGCTCATGGACACCCTGCCGACGTTCCGGCGCACCCTGCACCGGGCGGGCCTGGAGGACCACGTGGTCGCGGTCGTCGGCCGGTCCCCTCAGATCGCCGCGTTCTGGAACTCCCCCCTCAGCCTCGTCTTCATCGACGGCGGCCACACCGACGAGCACGCCACCGCCGACTACGAGGGCTGGGCCCCCCATGTGACCCAGGGCGGGCTCCTGCTGATCCACGACGTCTTCCCGGACCCGAAGGACGAGTTCACCGGCCAGGCCCCGTACCGCGTCTACCTCCGCGCCCTGGAGTCCGGCGCGTTCACCGAGACCGCCGCCCACGACTCGCTGCGCGTCCTGCGGCGAACGGGGGCGGGGATCTGAGGGCGCGGTTAGAGTCGCAGACGTGTCGTACTCAGGCCCGGAATTCGATCCCCCGCAGCAGCGCCGGCCCCGCCGGGCGCCGCTCGCCGTCGGTCTCGCCGCGCTGGTGCCCGGAGCACTGCTGGGCTGGGTGGTGTACGAGGGGGTGGGCAGGCCCGGCGGGAGTGACGCCGCGCGGACGGACGCCGCGACACCCTGGTCGGCGCCCGCCTCCGTCGGCGACGACGCCAAGGTGCCGGGTCCGAGCGCGTCGGCGCTGCCACTGAAGGGCAAGGTCGTCGTCATCGACCCGGGGCACAACCCGGGGAACTTCCGGCACCCGTCCGAGATCAACCAGAAGGTGAACATCGGGACGAACTGGAAGGAATGCGACACGACGGGGACGTCGACCAACGCCGGTTACACCGAGGCCCGGTTCACGCTCGACGTCGCGCACCGGCTGCGGACCCTGCTGGAGCGGCAGGGCGCCACGGTGAAGCTGACCCACGACGGGGACCGGCCGGCCTGGGGGCCGTGCGTGACGAAGCGCGCGCAGATCGGCAACGACGCGCACGCCGACGCGGCCATCTCCCTGCACGCCGACGGCGCCCCCGAGGGCGACCGCGGG
Organism: Streptomyces sp. NPDC006655; assembly: GCF_040703965.1. Lineage (NCBI taxonomy): Bacteria > Bacillati > Actinomycetota > Actinomycetes > Kitasatosporales > Streptomycetaceae > Streptomyces > Streptomyces sp. NPDC006655. The sequence continues at coordinate 5,896 of NZ_JBEYJU010000170.1, forward strand.
TTCCACGTCATCCTGCCGGCCGCCGTGCACTCCGGCGGCGCCGACACCCGCCCGATCGTCGCCTCCTCGCGCACCCTCGGCGAGCGGGTGGAGAAGGACTTCGCGAAGGTCACCGGCAGCGCCCCGTCCAACTACGTCGGCAACGGCACCGGGCTCGACGTGCGGGGGGACCTCGGCGGTCTCAATCTGTCAACGGTTCCCAAGGTGTTCATCGAGTGCGGCAACATGCGGGACAGCACGGACGCGGCGCTGCTGACCAGCGGCTCCTGGCGGCAGAAGGCGGCCCAGGGGATCTCTGAGGGAATCGTGAGTTTCTTGGGCGGACAGGCATCCGGGGGCTGATCCGGGCGGACACCCTGATCGTCCGAACGATAGTGTCGTTCCTGCGATTCCTACCCTGAGGGGCCACCTCCGCGACGCGCCTCCTCCGCCGACGAGACGACCTACGAAGGACCTGAAGTGAATATCCGCTCTCTCACTAGAGGCGACGGCGTGGTGATCGGAGCAGCGGTATTGCTGTTGATCGCGTCGTTCCTCGACAACTATTCGTACGACGGTGTTCCGGACAGCGTCGACCTGCCGAGCCTGTGGTCGAGCGGACCCGTCCTGTTCAGCGTCGTCCTGGCGGGCATCGCCGGCGCCGCGCTCGTCGTCGTCACGCGGGCGCTGCCGCAGCCGTTGAAGGTGGCCGGCCTCGATCTCGGGCCGTTCGGCGTCGCGTTGACCGTCTTCGCCGCGTGGAGCGCACTCGGCAACGTCATCGACCCGGCGGGCGGCTTCGACAACCTGCCCAACGTGACCAACGGCCCCAGCGCGGGCACCGGTCTCATCCTCGCCCTGATCGCCACCCTGGTCATGGCCGGCGGGGCCGTCGCCACCCCGCTCGTCCCCGTCCTCAAGGCGGGCCTGATCCCCGAGCCCAAGCCGCAGGCCCCGCAGCCCTACGGCGCCCAGCCCCCCGGCGGCTACGGCTACCCGGGTGCCGCCGGTCCGCAGCCCGGCCAGCCGTACGGCGCGCAGCCGCAGCCCGGCCAGCCGTTCGGCCACCAGCAGCCCCAGCCGCCCGCCGCCGCCGCCCAGCAGCAGCCGCCGGCCGCCGAGTTCTCGCCGTTCTGGTTCGCCGTTCCGGTGGCGCGGCCGCTGTTCGCGGAGGACGGCTCGACCGCGCCGATCGCCGAACTGGCGCCCGGTACCTGGTACCTGGCGGTCGAGCAGCGCGGTGCCGCCCTGGTGGCCCAGACGCAGGACGGCCGCCGTGGCGTGCTCCAGGACACCTCCGGCATCCAGCGCGGCTGACCGTCGCCGGCCCCGCGTACGGCCCCGCACCCTTCCGGGTGCGGGGCCGTTGTCGTACAGTCGCCCGGCGATTGTCTGACGTCATGTCAGGAGGCGTTGATGCGACTGGGGTTGGCACTCGGTTACTGGGGTCGCGGTCCCTCTCCCGACCATGTGCCGCTGGCGCGGGAGGCGGAGCGGCTCGGGTACGACTCGGTGTGGACGGCGGAGTCCTGGGGGTCGGACGCCTTCACGCCGCTCACCTGGATCGCCGCGCAGACGTCGACCATCAAGCTGGGTACGGCCGTTGCCCAGATGGCCGCCCGGCCGCCGACCACGACGGCGATGCACGCGCTCACTCTGGACCACCTCTCGGGGGGCCGGATGCTGCTCGGGCTCGGCCTGTCCGGACCGCAGGTCGTCGAGGGCTGGTACGGCCGCCCGTTCCCGAAGTCCCCGCTGACGGCGACGCGGGAGTACGTGGACGTCGTACGGCAGGTGCTGCGGCGTCAGGGGCCGGTCACCTCCGACGGGCGCTTCCACTCCCACCCCTACCGCGGCCCGGACGCCACCGGGCTCGGCAAGCCGCTGAAGCCGATCACCCACCCGCTCCGCGCCGACCTGCCCGTCCTGCTGGGCGCCGAGGGGCCGAAGAACGTCGCGCAGACGCTGCGGATCGCCGACGGGTGGCTGCCGCTGTACTGGGCGCCGAGCCGGCCCGAGGTGTACGGCCCGGCGGTGGCCGACCTGCCGGAGGGCTTCCTCGTCGCCCCCATGGCGCAGGTCCGGGTCTGCGACGACGTGGCCGCCGGGCTGCTGCCGGTGAAGGCCATGCTCGGCTTCTACATCGGCGGGATGGGGCACGCGGCCCGCAACTTCCACGCCGACCTCATGGCACGCATGGGGTACGAGGAGGCAGCCCGGCGGATCCAGGAGCTGTTCCTGTCCGGGCGCCGGGAGGAGGCGGTGCTGGCGGTGCCGGACGCGTTCGCCGACGAGATCTCACTGGTCGGCCCGCGTGAACGCATCGCCGAGCGACTGGAGTTGTGGCGCAAGGGCCCGGTGACGGACCTGCTGGCCCTGGCACCGGACCCCGCCACCCTGCGGGTGCTCGCGGAGCTGAACTCCTAGCCCCCGCTGAGCTGTCCGGCCGACGGCACCTTGTCGGTGACCGGGGCGCCGGCGCTCTTGCCCGCTTCCTTCACGTTGTTGATGACGTCGTTGAACGCGCTCGCCGCGTTCCCGTCGCCCTGGCGGAGCTTGGACGGCAGGTTCTTCAGCGCGTCGATGCTCGCGGACAGCGGCGCGAGGGCCTTGGACAGCAGCGGGTCGCCCTGCGCGTTGCGTTTGGCGGCCTTGAGCCGGTTGTAGGCGAACCCGCCCGCGGCGGCGGCCTTGACCAGGGCGAAAGTACGGCCGTGGGCGCCCTTCTTGAACTTGCCCGCCTTCCACGGTTTCACGATCCACTGGTAGGTCGCTCCGGCCGCGAGACCCGCGTTGGCGACGAACCGGGTCTTGGCGAACCTCTGCTTCTCCGCGGACGTACTCGGACTGGGCGTGTCGGCCACGGGGACCGCCACCATGCCGGTGTCGGTCGACTTGCTCCGAGTACTGTCGCCGGCGCAGGCGGTGACACCCGCGACCAGGGTGCAGCAGAGGGTCAGCGCGACGACGAGGCGCCGTATCGGTACGGGCACGGGGTCCTCCCGTGTGTCTCTCGATGTCCTCCCCGAGCGGATGCTTCTTCCGGCAGCTTCACCCGGATGGCGGCATCGCGCCACTCGGGGCGATGCCCTACAGGTTTCAAGGACCGTCCGGCGGCAAGCCGCAGGGTATGTCCTCTGAACGCGGTGCCAATCAGGCCGGTAGAGTCGTCGCGCTCGTCGCCGACGTCATGGCGCTCATCCTGGGCCTGTGGATCCTGATGTATCTGCTGGACGCGAACCGGGCGAACAGCCTGGTGCAGTTCGTCCATGACGCCGCCGCCTGGCTCGCAGGCTGGTCGCGCGACCTGTTCACCTTCGACGAGGCGTGGGCGAGGGTGGTGGCGGGCTACGGCCTGGCGGCAGTCGTCTACCTGTTCATCGGCCACGCCATAGCGAACCGGATGCACCGCCACTGATCCACACCGGTCAGTGCGAGCGCCCCCGAAGGGGCGCGGGGAACTGCGCGATCAACCACGACGCACCCGCACCCGCGACCGCGCGGAACCCCCCGCCCCACTAGGGCCTGTCTGACAATTCCCGCCTGCCGCGCGTCGCCATGCACGCTCCCCCAGCCTCCGGCCGGGGGTACCCCCACTCGCCGCACCGGGCCCTGACCCAAGTACGTCCGGTACGTGGATCAGGGCCC
>NZ_JBEYJU010000171.1:0-9514 GCF_040703965.1 Streptomyces sp. NPDC006655
GGTGGCTCCGCCACATGACCCGCCACCCCGCACGCCGATCGCACGCACCGAACGCCGCTCCTTCTTCCACGGAGATCCATCAGAAGGGCCCTAGCCCTTGCTGACAGCTGTCAGGATCTCCGGGAGGTGGGCCGCCGTGCGCGGTGCTGCCAGGCGCAGCCCGCCCCAGGTGATCGTCGTCCCGTAGGCCGCGCCCACCGGTAGCAGGAGCCAGGTCCAGGCGTCGCCCCCGGCGGTCACGTTCAGCGTGATGGTCAGGGCGATGACGGGGGCGCAGAGCAGGGCCGCCGAGACCATGCCGCCGAAGATCGCGATCCAGGCCAGGCCGGTCTGGCCCGCGGCGACGTTGCGGTGGCCCTCCTGCGGGATGGAGTACGGGAAGCGGGCCGAGGTCCAGGCGCCGGTGGCCAGCATCGCGCCGAGCAGGGCGAAGGAGAGGCCGAGCACTTCGGGCAGCCGGCCCCAGTCGCCCAGTACCGCCGTGGTCAGGACGGTCACCAGCGTCGCGTACGGCAGGGTGATCAGCAGCAGGGCCAGGGCCCGGCCGCGCAGCTCGGCGTAGGCGTCGCGGGCGGACGAGATGGTCAGCGCCACCATCCAGAACGCGGAGGTGTCCTGCCCGAACTGGTTGTACATCTGGATCCCGAGCATCCCGGCCGCGAAGCACGCGAAGTAGATCGACCCGGTGCCCTGCACGGCGTTGAAGACGGGCACGATCAGACCGATGGCCAGCGAGGTCACCCAGGCCGCCTTGGTCTTCGGGTCGCGCCAGACGTAGCGCAGGCTGCGCGCCATGACGGTGCCGGTGCGTCCGGCCGGGAGCAGGGCGCCCAGGCCGCCGCCCGCTGAGGTGCGGCCCCTGGAGTCCGCCGCCCGGTCGGGGGCCTGGAGCGTGGAACCGTCGGGTGCGGTCATCAGCCGGGTCAGGGTCCGCGCCCACACCCCGATGAGCAGCGCCAGCGCGGCGGCGGACAGGGCGAGTTGCAGCACCGCCGTGCCGTACGCCCCCTCGCTCGCCGAGTGCACGGCCCCGATCGCCGACGCGGGCGGCAGCCACCGCACCACGTCGGACACCGGCGCGAGCTCCCCGAGCCCGGCCGCACCCAGGCTCCGGGCCGCGAAGTTGACCAGCTGCGCCCCGATCGCGATGACGAGGCCGCTCAGTACGGCCAGGTCCCGTCCCTTGCGGCTGCTGAGCAGCCGTACGTTGGCGGCGGCGATCACCCGTGCGAGCGCCACGCAGACCAGCAGCGTGAGGGCGACGCCGACGACCGCGACGCCGTATCCGGCCGCCCCGTGCGCCACCGACACCGCGCAGCCCACCAGCAGCACCAGCGTGAACAGCGGTCCGATGCCGACCAGGGAGGCGGCGAGCAGGGCCCGGACCAGCGGGCGGGGCCGCAGCGGCAGCATCACCAGGCGGGTCGGGTCCAGGGTCTCGTCGCCGCTCGGGAAGAACAGCGGCATGAACGCCCAGCCGAGTGCCAGTACGACGGCGCCCAGCACGGCGACCGCGTCCACGTGCGGCTGCCCGCGCAGCATGACCAGCCCCAGCAGTTGCACCACCGCGAACAGCAGCGCGACGACCGCCGACGCGACGAACGCGGCCCGCCGGCCGCCGGACTGCCGCAGTCCGTTCCGCAGCAGCGACAGCTTCAGCCGTACGACGGTGGAGGTCATGTCCGTCATCGGGTCCCGCCGCCCAGCCAGTCCAGGTCCGAGGCGGTGTCCCGGCCGTTCGCGCCGACGAGTTCGAGGAACGCGGCCTGAAGCGTGGGGTGTTCCCCGCGCACCTCGGCGAGCGTTCCCGTCGCGCGGATCCGGCCCGCCGCCAGCACCGCGACCCAGTCGCACAGCGACTCGACGAGTTCCATGACGTGGGAGGAGAAGACGACGGTCGCCCCGGAGCCGGTGTAGCGCTCCAGCACGCCTCGGATGATCTGCGCGGACACCGGGTCCACGCCCTCGAACGGCTCGTCCAGGAAGAGCACTTCGGGGTTGTGCAGGAGGGCGGCCGCGAGACCGATCTTCTTGCGCATGCCGGTCGAGTAGTCGACGACGAGTTTGTGCTGGGCCCCGGCGAGGTCGAGCACGTCCAGGAGCTGGGTGGCCCGCTTGTCGACCTCGGCGCCGGGCAGGCCGCGCAACCGTCCCGAGTAGCCGAGCAGTTCGCGTCCGGAGAGCCGCTCGAAGAGCCGCAGGCCCTCGGGGAGGACGCCGATGCGGGCCTTCACGGCGACCGGGTCCCGCCAGACGTCGTGCCCGACCACCTCGACGCTGCCCTGGTCCGGCCGGAGCAGCCCGGTCACCATGGAGAGGGTGGTGGTCTTCCCGGCACCGTTGGGCCCGACGAGCCCGACGAACTTACCGGCGGGCAGCGACAGGTCGATCCCGCCGACGGCGACCTGCTGCCCGAACCGCTTCCAGAGCCCACGAACCCGCACGGCATCGCTCATACGCCAACCCTATGGGCACCAGCGAGCTTTTGAGGAGGCGGCTGTGCAGCGCGCCCCGTCAGGGGCGCTGGGGGTGCCCCCGGCCGAAGGCTGGGGGAGGAACTGCGCGAGCAACCACGACGCACCCGCAGCCGCACGATCACAGCACCCGGCACCCCACTGGGCGCTACCGATCCCTCTCCCGCCCGCACGCATAAGCCAGCGCCGAGATCAACTCCTCCACGTCCGGCAGCCACCGGTTCGCCGCAGTCGGCCGACAGGCCCACTGCACCGCCCCCCGCGACCCGTACCGCGTCGGCGGGGCGGGGACATACGTGCCCTCCCCGAGCGCCGTGAGGTCCAGCGACGCCGGCGACCAGCCCAGCTTCCGCACCAGCTCCGGCAACTTCACCGACGCCCCGGGCAGTACGAAGAACTGCATCCGGCGATCAGGGGTCAACGTCACCGGCCCCAGCGTCAGCTCCATCCGCTCCATGCGCGCCAGCGCCAGGAACCCGGCCGTCTCCGGCACGGACAGCGCGTCGAAGGTACGCCCCGTGGGCAGCAGGATCGACGCCGTCGGCTGCTTCTGCCACATCCGGCGCGCGACCGTCGCACTACCGGTCGCCTGCGTCGCCCAGTCCGGACGCGCCGCGTGCGCGCCGGGCGCCGCGCACGCGACCGCCCCGCAGGAGCAGCGCTGCACCCCCTCGGCCGCTTCCAGCCAGGTGCCGGGGAAGACGTCCCAGTGACGCTCCTCGGCGTAGCGTACGGCGGTCTCCAGCAGCGATTCCCCCCGCTGCTTCGGAATCTGAGCGGCTTCGGTGCCGACGATCGTCTCTTCCACGCTCAACACAACTCCCGCATCCACCTGGAGTTACGGGCGTTACGCGCGCGGGGGAGGAGCATCTTTTCCGCAATCGGGGCGCATGGATGCATGTGTGGGGGCGCGCAGGAGGAACCGGGGCGTGAGCGGGTAGTCACCTGTGGGGGGTGGGCGGCGGTCGTCCCCGCAGTTCCGCCGCGTTTACCCGGCAATCCTCGCATGTCCCGCATTTTCGGTATGTCCGCTGGGCAGTGATCGCAAAGGCCGGATCTTTTCCCTACAGGGAGTTCGCAGGGGGTACGCCATGGCCGCAAGGCCGCTTGTCGCGCGGCAGCCGAACGAACGGTTGCAGGCGCTCATCCAGGAGGCGGGGTGCTCGAACGCCGGGCTCGCCCGCCGGGTCAACATGTGCGGCGCCGAGCACGGGCTCGACCTGCGGTACGACAAGACGTCCGTGGCGCGCTGGCTGCGCGGCCAGCAGCCGCGGGGCCGGGCGCCCGCGATCATCGCCGAGGCGCTGGGCCGCAAGCTGGGCCGTACGGTCACGATCGACGAGATCGGCATGGCCAACGGCAAGAACCTCGCGTCGGGCGTCGGTCTCCAGTTCTCGCCGACCGTGCTGGGGGCCATCGAGCAGGTCTGCGAGCTGTGGCGCAGTGACGTCGGGCGCCGGGACTTCCTGTCCGGTTCCTCGGTGGCCGCGTCCGCGCTGGTGGAGCCGAGCCGGGACTGGCTGATCTCGGCACCGGACGCGCAGGTGGCGCGGCAGGCGGGACCGCGGGTCGGGCAGTCAGACGTCGCGGCCGTGCAGGCGATGACGCAGGCGCTGACCGACCTGGACCACCAGTTCGGCAGCGGGCACGTGCGCCCGGTCGTCGTGCACTACCTCAACAGCGTCGTGTCCGGGCTGCTGGCCGGCTCCTACCGGGAGCCGGTCGGGCGGGAGTTGTTCGCCGCGGTGGCCCGGCTCACCGAACTGGCCGGGTACATGGCCGTGGACACCGGCCAACCGGGTCTCGCCCAGCGGTACTACATCCAGTCGCTGCGGCTCGCGCAGGCCGCCGGGGACCGTGGCTACGGCGGCTATGTGCTCGCCGCCTCCATGAGCCACCTCGCCGCGCAGCTCGGAAACCCCCGGGAGATCGCCCAGTTGGCGCGGGCGGCGCAGGAAGGGGCGCGCGGTCGGGTGACCCCGCGCGCGGAGGCGATGTTCCACGCGGCCGAGGCCCGCGGGCACGCGCTGCTCGGCGACGCGCGGGCCGCGCAGCTGGCGTCCGGGCGGGCGGTGTCCGCGTTGGAGGCGGCCGATCCGTCCTCCGGTGACGACCCGGCGTGGATCGCGCACTTCGACGAGGCCTACCTGGCCGACGAGTTGGCGCACTGCCACCGTGACCTCGGACAGGCCGAGGCGGCGGCGCGGTGCGCCCGGCAGTCGCTGGACGGGCACCCGCCGACCCGGGCGCGGCGCCGCGCCATCGGCTATGTGCTCCTCGCCACAGCGCAGGTGCAGCAGCGCGAGATCGAGCAGGCCTGTGCGACCGGGACGAAGGCGGTCGAACTGCTGGAGACGGTCCGGTCCAACCGGGGCGCCGAATACCTGGAGGACTTCCAGCAGCGACTGGAGCCGTTCCGGGACGAACCGGTGGTAAGGGAGTTCGGCGCCCGCCTGGATCTGCAGGCGGCCGCATGAATTCATGCCCCGCGCCCGCGTGAACGTGTGGGAAACCACACGTTGCCGCTCAAGAGACGGCATATACAGCGCGGCGCGGGGCGGTTTCGTCACTCCTGTCACTGGGAACAAGATCGCGCCTTTGGCTGCGTGGCACCTGGTGGAGGGGACCCGGTAGCGTGAGCCGACGATTCACAAGGTCCCCCATTAGTAGGAGTCCCGGTGACGCAGAGTGGACAGGGCGAGCCCGCGCGCGAAGGCATCGTGCTGCCCTCCGACGGCGGCGAGCCCTTGCTGCCGGGCATGACGGGCGGTTCCGCCCGCCCGGTCCAGCCGCCCGCCGCGCCCCCGGCGCCGGCCGCCGCGCCCACCGAGGGCCAGGAGTGGGGGCAGCCGTGGGGGCCCGGCCACCACCAGGGCGCGCCCCGGCCCCAGCAGGACTGGCCGCAGGCGGCGGGCCAGGAGTGGAACACCCCGGGCCGCCCGCCCGCCTGGGACGACCGGTCCCAGGCCGCCCCCACCTCGGGCGCCGGCCCGCTCCCGCCGGAGGGGGCGCCGTACGGCGGCTACGAGCAGTCGTACGGCGGCTACGGCGCACACCCCCAGCAGCAGCCGTCCTACGGCGGCGCCCCGCTGCCCCCGGCCGCGGGCCAGGCCCCCTACGGCGCCCCGCTGCCGCCCGCCGACGAGGGCGCGACCCAGTACATACCGCCGGTGCCGGCCGCGCCGGCGGACGAGGGCGCGACCCAGTTCATACCCCCGGTGCCGGCCGCGCCGGCGGACGAGGGCGCCACGCAGTACCTACCGCCGGTGGCGGCGGGCCCCGAGGGAGCCACCCAGCTGATCCCGCCGGTCGGCCCCGGCGCGCTGCCGCCGGAGAACCCGCACGAGCGGACCGCCTTCCTCGGCCGGAGCGCACCCGCGGCGCACTCCGACGCCGATGCCACGCAGTTCATCGCGCCCTACCCGGCCGGTGGCCCCCAGGGCGCGCAGGGCGCCGACCGTCAGCCGCCCGCCGAGTTCGACAACCTCTTCCGCAGCGGGCCGGGCGGCGAGCCCCCCGCCGCGTCCACCGCCCAGCTGCCCCGTTTCCAGCAGCAGCCCCAGCCCGGTTACGCCCCGCCCCAGCCCCCGCCGTCGTACGACCGCTACGACGACGCCGGTGACGGCGGCGGCCGGGGTGGCCGGAGCCGGTCGAAGGTGCCCCTGATCGCGGGGATCGGGGTCGGCATCGTGGTCCTCGGGGTCGGCGCCGGTGCCCTGCTCAGCGGGGGCGGCGGCGGTTCGGCCGGCGGCGACAAGACGGTCGCGGCGTCCTCGTCGGCCGGTGCGGACTCCTCGGGGACCGCGGCCGACCCCGCGAAGGCGCAGGCCGTCGCCCTGGACAAGCTGCTCGCGGACAGCGGCAGCAGCCGGGCCAGCGTGATCAGCGCCGTCGCCAGTGTGAAGCAGTGCCAGAACCTCGACGGCTCCGCCTCCGACCTGCGCGACGCGGCCAGGCAGCGCACCGAGCTGATCACCCGGCTGTCGAAGCTGTCCGTCGACAAGCTGGCGAACAACGCGGAGCTGACCGCCTCGCTCACCAAGGCCTGGCAGGCCTCAGCGAACGCCGACAACCACTACGCGGCCTGGGCCGACCAGGTGGGCGGCAAGCACGGCTGCCACAAGGGCCAGGCCCGCGGCACCGGCCAGGCCGCGGCCGGCAACCGCGAGAGCGGCACCGCCAGCTCCCAGAAGGCGAAGGCGGCCGCGCTGTGGAACACCATCGCGAGCAAGTACGGGCTGACCCAGCGGCAGCCGACCCAGCTGTGACCCGGGGGCCGGTCAGCTGAGGTCGGCGTTCTCCAGGATCCGCGTCATGTCGAGGGCGGTCCGGTTGGCCGACTGCAGCAGGCCGCCCCTGACCGTCTGGACGTTGACGTCGGCGTTGGCCAGCCGGGAGAAGCCGGCGGCGGCCAGCTTCCCCTGGTAGGGCCAGGTCAGGGTCGGGGTGAGGCCGCCGGTGGACACCTTCAGGCCGTTGTTGAGGGCGCGGCGCACGCTGTCGGCGGTCACCTCGCCGCCGCCGGCCTTCGCCAGGGCGGCGGCGAGCACCTTGAAGGCGATCCAGGTGGTCTGCACCCCGGCGTCGGCCGGGTCGATCCGGTTGTCGCCGAAGGCCTCCTTGCTGATGACCTTCTTCATCTCGTCCCAGTGCGGGTCCGAGGCGACCGGGTACCAGCCGGTGATGTACGACCCCTCGTACGGGCCGGACGCCCCGCCGGTGGAGTTGACGACCGTCTGGTCGACGCTGCCGATCTCGGCGGCCGTCCTCACCTTCGGGTAGTCCTGGCGGGCGCGCTGGAAGCTGTCCATGAAGGTGGCCGTGCGGCCCCCGAGCTCGGGCACCACACAGCCCGTCTTCGCCGCTTCCGAGGACGCGCTCTCCAGCGCCTGCTTCGACTGCTCGTCGTACGCGGTGAGGTCCTCGGCCGCGAGCTGGTCGATCGCCTTGCCGTGGCCGCCCGCCCGCAGGCCCGAGTCGAGCAGCTGGGGCAGCTGGTCGCCGGCGATGCTGTCGGGGCGGACCAGGGTGACCGGACCGCAGGACGCGGCCAGCGCCTCCCCGAGCCCGGCCAGCAGGGTGAGCTGCCCGCCGTTGACGGGGTAGGAGACAGGGCTGGTGAACTCCTCGTTCGAGGCCCCGTAGCCGCCTATGTAGGGGATGGCCGCGCCTTCCAGCGGGGGGAAGTAGGAGTCGCCGAACTGGCTGTAGGAGCCGACCACCGCGACCACGTTCTCGTCGACCGCGCGCTGGGCGCAGTTCGCGGCGCCCACGCTGGTGTTGTGGTCGTTGCAGGTGAGCAGCTTGAGCTGGTGGCCGCCGACGCCGCCCTGGGAGTTGAGCCAGCGCACGACGGCCGACGCCATGGCGGGCATACCGGGTTTGTTGGTGGCGCCGGTCTCCTGCGGCGCCCAGGTCATCACCTTGATCGCGTCGTCCGCCGGGCCGGCGAACCCGGGGACGGTCCCGCAACCGGCGGCGAGCGACGCACAGGCCGCCATGGCCACCGCGGACAGGACGGTGGCTCTGCGGGGCCGGTGGGTCGAAGGAGGAAAGGTGCTGCGCTTGTGCCGACTGCCGGTCATGTTCACGCACGATTCCCCCACATCGAGAACCCGGGAGTGACCATCGGGCAACGAAGGGTGACCTACAGGTGAATTAAGGGGGTGGGTGAAGGGCTTGTGACGAGGAACGTACGATCGATGACCGTGCAAGGTTCGGAGAACTCTTCCCGTCGCGGCCGTCGCTCCTCCACCATGGGCGACATGCCACTCAATGACATGCCGTGGTGGCGCTGGCGCAGCAATGTGCGTTCCGCGCTGCACATGCTCTCCGACCCGGACTTCCAGCGGAACGTCTGGCTGGCCGGCCAGGACGGGTACGGCGATGTGACCGACGCGGTCTACCGGCTGGTCGAGGACACCTGGCTGGACAACTGGTCCGCCGAGAAATACGTCGGGACCATATTCAGGGACTCGCAGGAGGCGGCGCTCGTCGACACCGCCGTGCTGCGGGTGCTGCGGATCATGCACCAGGTGGGGCCGGACGCGCCGGTCTCCGCCTACCTCGACCACCAGGGATGGCCGGACGCGGTCCGGGCGGCCCGGGACGCGCACCTGCGCCTCGCGGCGAGCGACGGCGACGACCCGGACGCACCGCCGCGGAGCCTCGAAGTGCTGCGGATCATGACGCGGGCGGCGTAGGCCCAGGCGGCGGCCGGTGTCCCGGGGGCGGACCCGGCGGTCCGCGTGGCGGACACCCGGTGTCGGGTGCGGCGGGGCATGAGATTCTGTGGTGCATGACCGATCAGCCCACCCGAGCCCAGGCCGCCCCGGCCGACCAGTACGTCCTCACCCTCTCCTGCCCCGACAAGCAGGGCATCGTGCACGCCGTGTCGAGCTACCTGTTCATGACCGGCTGCAACATCGAGGACAGCCAGCAGTTCGGGGACCACGACACCGGTCTGTTCTTCATGCGCGTGCACTTCTCGGCCGAGGCACCGGTGACGGTCGACAAGCTGCGGGCGAGCTTCGCGGCGATCGGCGACTCCTTCCACATGGAGTGGCAGATCAACCGGGCCGACGAGCGGATGCGCGTCGTCCTCATGGTCAGCAAGTTCGGGCACTGCCTGAACGACCTGCTCTTCCGCGCCCGGACCGGCGCGCTGCCGGTCGACATCGCCGCGGTGGTGTCCAACCACACGGACTTCCAGGAACTGGTGGAGTCCTACCACGTCCCCTTCCACCACATCCCGGTGACGAAGGAGACCAAGGGCGACGCCGAGGCGCGGCTGCTCGACCTGGTCCGTGAGCAGGACGTCGAGCTGGTCGTGCTGGCCCGTTACATGCAGGTCCTCTCGGACGACCTGTGCAAGCAGCTGAGCGGCCGGATCATCAACATCCACCACTCGTTCCTGCCGAGCTTCAAGGCGACCGCGCCGCTCGCCACCGCGGCCACGACGGCATCCTCGACTTCGACCCGGCCAGCGCCGCGCAGGCCGCCAGGAAGGCGCCGGCCGCGGGCTTGGAGACGCCGAGTTC
>NZ_JBEYJU010000172.1:0-9486 GCF_040703965.1 Streptomyces sp. NPDC006655
CCCGCGGACGTTGCACTCGCCGCATGACCCCAGCAAGCCCCAATCACCCCAAACCCGACGGGGGTGCCTTGACGAAGGACATAGAGGCACCCCCCGTCGGCCCCCATCGCCGCGCCGTTCCGGCAAATCTGCGCAAACATCACTTGTAAGCCAAAATGGTGTTCGGCCTGATTGCTCCCCGCCGGGAGCCGGCGATGGCTAAAGGGGGCCAGCGATGGCTGTGGAAATTCCTCCGCTCCTCAAGCCCTCCCGGCTGAGAAGCCGTGGAGGCCTGTTCGGTGAGTGCCTGGCAGAGTTCCTCGGGACGTTCGTCCTGATCTCGTTCGGGTGCGGTGTCGTGGCCACGGCCGTCGCGGCACTGCCCGGGTCCGGGCGCGCGGCGACGCCCACGACCATCTTCCTCGCCGCCGGCGACTGGCTCCTGATCACCTGGGGCTGGGCCTTCGCCGTCACCTTCGGCGTCTACGTGGCCGGCGGCGTCAGCGGCGCCCACCTGAACCCGGCGGTCACCCTCGCGTTCGCCGTGCGCCGCAGGTTCCCCTGGGCGAAAGTGGTGCCCTTCTGGGTGTCGCAGGTGCTCGGCGCCCTCACCGGTGCCGCGCTGGTCTACCTCGTCTACCACGACGCGATCAGCGCCTTCGACGCCGCGTCCAAACCGCCCAAGGTCGGCGGGCACACCGAGGCCACCTTCTCGATCTTCGCGACCTTCCCGGCGCCCTACTTCCACGGCGGGACCTGGGGGCCGCTGATCGACCAGATCGTCGGTACCGCCTTCCTCGTGATGCTGATCGTCGCGGTCATCGACCTGCGCAACACGGCCGTGGGGGCCAACCTCGGGCCGTTCATCATCGGCCTCGTCGTCGCCGCCATCGGCATGTCCTACGGCGCGAACGCCGGCTACGCCATCAACCCCGCCCGTGACTTCGGGCCGCGGCTGCTCACCTGGTTCGCGGGGTGGAAGAGCTACGCGTTCCCGGGGGACGGGGCCTGGTTCAGCGGCTACTGGTGGATTCCGATCGTCGGTCCGCTGGTCGGCGGCGTGATCGGTGTGCTCGTCTACGACCTGTTCATCGGCGACGTGCTGCACGCCCGGCTCCAGCGGGGTGAACTGCCCGAGCCCGGACGCACCCGGCCCACCGTGGACGAGGGCTGACGGCCGGGGCGGTCAGGAATCCGCCGGCGGCTCCGCCTGCCTGCCCAGCCGCTCCACCAGTTGCTGCGCCTTGGTGACTCCCGTGTCGATCTGCTCGGCGTACCTGCCGTCGGTCCGCTCGTCGATCAGGTCGCCGGCCTTCTCCAGGCCGCTGTCGAGGACATCGCCGTGCTGCCGGGCGATGTCCTCGGCCTTGTCCTTCGCCTTCTCCGCCAGGTCCTTGAGTCCGTCGAGTCCGCCGAGTGAATCGAACATGCCGGAATCGTCACCGGAGACGGCCCGTCCGGGCAAGACGGCGCCTGAGGCACCGGCGAGGGCGTGAACGGAGCGCGCGAGCACGTGAAGTACCGTCACGAGCCAGATGCCGATCCGGGACCCGACGGTCGAGCGGCCCCTTCACCCCTGGAGACACGCCATGAGCACCAGTCCCCTCCTGACCGGTCTGCGCGAGCGGCTGCCCGAGCTGCGCGCACTGTACGAGGACGTGCACGCGCACCCGGAGCTGTCCTTCCAGGAGGTACGGACCGCGGCCCTGGTCGCCGAGCGGCTGCGGGCGCAGGGCTGGGAGGTCACCGAAGAGGTCGGCGGCACCGGGGTGGTGGGCGTGCTGGCCAACGGGGACGGTCCGGTCGTCCTGCTGCGGGCCGACATGGACGCGCTGCCGGTCACCGAGCGGACCGGGCTGCCGTACGCGTCGACGAACGAGGGGGTGATGCACGCGTGCGGGCACGACATGCACGTGGCGTGGCTGCTCGGGGCGACCGGGCAGCTGGCCGCCGTGCGGGACGGGTGGCGCGGGACGGTGGTGGCGGTGTTCCAGCCGGCCGAGGAGGTGGGCGGGGCGCCGAAGATGCTCGCGGACGGGTTCGCCGACCGGTTCCCGCGGCCGGACGTGTGCCTGGCCCAGCACGTGGCGGGCGCACCGGCCGGTCTGGTCGGGACCCGGGCCGGGGCGTTGATGGCGGGCGCGGACAGCCTGCGGGTCACGCTGTTCGGGCGGGGCGGGCACGGGTCCACGCCGGAGGCGACCGTCGACCCGGTGGTGCTGGCCGCCGCCGTGGTGCTGCGGTTGCAGACGGTCGTCTCCCGGGAGGTGGCCGCGGGCCAGCAGGCCGTCGTCACGGTCGGCTCGATCCACGGCGGGACCAAGGACAACATCATCCCGGACAGCGTCGAACTGAAGATCAACATACGGTCCACCACAGCGGCCGTACGGGAACGGGTGCTGGCGGCCGTCGATCGGATCGTCCGGGCCGAGGCCGCCGCCTCCGCCGCGCCGCGGGAACCGGAGATCGTCCCCGTCGACTCCTTCCCGGTCACCCACAACGACCCCGAGGCGACCGAGGCCGTCCAGACCGCGCTGGCCGCCGAATTCCCCGGGGCCACCTTCGAGTTGACGTCGCCGGTGCCCAACAGCGAGGACTTCGGCGCCTTCGGTACCGCCCTCGGCGCGCCCTCCGTCTTCTGGTTCGTCGGCGGCACCGACCTGGCGCTCTACGCGGACGTCGACCTGGAGGCCCTGGTCCGCGACGGCATCCCGCCGCAGATCCCCTCCAACCACTCCCCGCACTTCGCCCCCGTCCCCGACCCGACGATCGAGACGGGCGTACGGGCGCTGCTCGCGGCGGCGGCCCACTGGCTGACCCCCTGACACCCCTGCTTCACCGGGGCCCCTGGTCCAGGGCAGGGCGCAGGTCCGTGCGCCGGCGAATGCCCAACTTGCGGTAGGTGTGCGTGAGATGGGTCTCCACGGTGCGGCGGGCCAGGTGGAGCAGCGCTGCGATCTCCACGTTCGTGCGTCCCTCGGCGGCGAGTTCCGCGATCCGGCGCTCGCTGCCCGTGAGAGAGGCGGCGCCGGTGCGGCGCCGAGGCGACCGGGCTCCGCCCTCCCGCAGGCTCCCCTCTGCCAGCTCCACCAGCCGTACGGCGCCCAGCCGTTCGGCGAGTCCGGCGGCCTCCCGCAGACAGTCGCGGGCGCGGGCCGCCTCGCCGGCGGCGGCCAGCTGGCGGCCGAGCGCCAGCAGGGCCAGCGCCGGTTCGGTACCGGCCGGACCGGCGTCCCGCAGCAGTCGTACGGCCTCCTCGGTGAGTTCCAGGCCGCGCCGGCCACCGGTGGCCTTACCGAGGACGCGCAGCGCCCGGCCCACCGTGCGCGGGGTGTCCCAGACGCGGGCCAGCCGCAGCTCCTCCTCGGCGAGGGCGATGGCCTCCAGGGGGCGGCCGAGCGCCAGCCGGCACTCGGCGGCGGCCGTCCGCCAGGGGGTGACCAGCGGGCTGACCACCTCACGGGCCACCTGGCGGCGCCCGCACTCCAGGAAGTCGAGCAGCGCGGCGGCCGGGTCGCCGGCGGCGGCCCGCACCACTCCCCGCGCGTAGAGGAACCGGTTCAGCTCCCAGGAGTCCGCCGCATCCCGCAGGTCGAGCCCGGCGACCAGTTCCATCGCCCGCGCGGTGCGGCCCGTCTCCACGAGGGCGACGAGCAGGTGCGCGTGTGCGTTGGTCGGCGCGAGCGACTCCGGGACGACGACCGGGCGGGTGTGGTCGGCACGGGCCGCCGCGATGTCCGTGCGGCAGTTGATCAGGGCCTGGTGCATGGGGTGCAGCAGGTCGGGGCGCTGCCCGGCCAGGCCGCGGTCCACCAGCCGCTCCGCCTCGTCGAGTTCGTCGGCCCACTGGGCGACCGTGGCCGCCGTACCGACCAGGAACGGCTCGGTGAGCGGGTCGGCGGGTGCGGCGAGCAGGGTGCGCAGCTCCCGCATCGCCTCCCGGGCCGAGGTGAGCCCGGCGGACGCCGAGTGCCGTACGAGCAGGGCCCGGCCCGCGGTGCCGACCAGCTCCGGGGAGCGGTCGGCGGTCTCGGACAGCCGCCGGTACAGCTCCTGCCGTACCTCCTGGTCCTGGTCGGACAGGAGCACGGAGGCGGTGTGCAGGGTCCGGGTCAGGTCGGGGCGGCCGGTCAGCTCGCCGTCCACGGACCGCAGCAGCTCGACCGCCTTGCGGGTGCGGCCCCGGCCGGTCAGCGCGGTACCGAGGGCGACGGCCGCACGCACCCGGTTCTGCGGGGTGGCGGGCAGCCGGACCGCCTCGGCGAGCCGCGGTATCGCGGCGGAGGAGCTGGGCGCCGCGTACTCCAGTGACCCCAGTTCGGTCAGCAGCCGCTGCCGGTGGTCGTCGGCGAGGGGTTCCTCCAGGGCGCGGCGCAGATAGGCGACGGCGTCCTCGGCGCGGTCCTCGTACAGGGCGAGGGCCGCCGCGTCCTGGAGCAGCGGCGGTACCCAGGAGGCGCCCACCGGCCCGGTCGACAGCAGCCGGCGGGCGACGGCCTCGGCGGGCGCGTCCTGGCGCAGCATCGCCTCGGCGACGGCCCGGTGCGCGGTGCGGCGGCGGGTCGCGGGGACGCCGGCGAGGACCGCGTCGCGCAGCAGGGGGTGCGGGTAGTGCGGACGGCCGTCGGGACCGAGGGTGAGCAGGCCGAGGTTGGTCATGGCGGTGAGCCAGCCGGCCACCCGGGTGGGATCGGCGTCGGCCAGCTCGGCGAGGAGCGGGGTGACTTCGTTGTCGGGGAGGCCGGTGCCGGGGTTCTCCTCCAGGACGGCGAGGGCGCGGGCGACCTCGGTGGTGGCCGGACCCGCGCTGTCCAGCCACCAGCGGACGGCCGCCGGGTACGCGCCGGGGTAGAGGGCGGCGGTCGTCTCGGGGACCTCCGGGTGCCGGGCGGTGCTCAGGTCGTCCAGGAGGGCGCGCAGCAGCAGGGGGCTGCCGGCCGCCGCGTGCACGCAGTCGTCGACCCAGGACCCGGGTGCGTCGGGGAACCGGTCGCGCACCCGGGCGGCGGCGGCCGCGGGGGTGAGGGGGGCGAGGGTGTGGGTGCGGACCAGCGCCGGGGGGAGGGTGTGGGCGAAGCCGGGGGTGGGCGGGTCGAGGTCGTACTGGCTGCGCTCGCTGACCACGAGGAGGATCGGTAAGCGGTCTATGTGCCGTACGGACTCCACCAGCCAGCGGTGCGAGGGGGCGTCGGCGAGGTGCACGTCGTCCACGCAGACGAGGAGGGGGGAGGCGTCGGCGTAGGCGCGCAGCAGCCGCCAGAGTCCGGCGGCGGTGGACCGCTCGTCGCCGTCTACCGCGAGGTCCGCGAACTCCGGTACCGCGCCGAGGAGTTGCAGGACGGTGGCGAAGGAGATGGGGGTGTCGGCCGGGGAGCAGCGGGCGCGGAGCGTGCGCAGGCCGAGGGCGGTCGCCTGGGCGGCGGCGGCCTCCAGGACGGTGGTGCGGCCGGTTCCGGTGGCGCCCCGGAGCAGCACGAGCCGGCCGCTGCCGCTCCGCGTGCGCTCGGCTTCCTCGGCCAGGAGGGCGATGGCGTCGGCGAGTTCAGGGGACGGATGGGTCATTCCTGGCTCCTCGCGGTGCGCTGGTGGGTTCTGAGGGTTAGAGGCGGTGGGGATGGGACAGGTTGTGGAGGGCCGCGGGTGGGGCGGGGTTTGTTGCGTGGACGGCACAATCGATACGGGTTGTGGATGTCACCGGGGCGCCGGGGTCGTGGTTCGGCCGCGGGCCGGTGGGGGTCGTTCGCGCAGTTCCCCGCGCCCCCAGACAGGTGGGACCAGTGCACCCACCTGCTTTTCAGGGGCGCGGGGAACTGCGCGACCAGCCACCACGCACCCGCGGCCGAAACACCACCCCCTGCGGCCCTCACCCCGCCGCACATCTCGTGGTCCCTGTCGTGGTGGTCCACGATTGTCCCTGCCCCTTTGGTCACAGCAGGCTGGAGTAATCCCGCCTGTCACCGTTCCCTCAGGGGTGACGGGCACGTGTCCATAGGGGAAGCGGTTGCCCAGCCACAGCTCATCTGCGCCGGTCGGGCGCACGCCCGTCACCGTGTACGCACCGGACCCCATCTCCCGTGAGGGCGCGCTCAGCCAGCTGCGCCGGCACCCGGAGATCGAGGTCCGCGAGGAGTCCGAGGGCGGCCCCGGCACGGTCGCGCTGCTCATCAGCGACGGCCTCGACGAACCGGTGCTGACCAGGCTGCGCCGGGTGGTGCGCAGCGAGGGCGCGCGGGCCGTGCTCGTCGTCGGGGCGCTGCGCGAGACGGAGTTGCTCGACGTCATCGAGTGCGGGGTGGGCGCCATCGTATGGCGCCACGAGGCCACCGAACTCCGGGTCGCCCAGGCGGTGCTGGCGGCTGCGCGGGGCGACGGCGACCTGCCCGCCGATCTGCTCGGCAGGCTCATCAACCAGGTCGGCACGCTGCACCGTAACGCCGCCGGGCGTCCGGGCGCCCCGGCGTCCGGACTGTCCGCCCGCGAGGTGGACGTACTGCGGCTGGTCGCCGAGGGGCTCGACACCGGTGAGATCGCCAGCAAGCTGTCCTACTCCGAGCGCACCGTCAAGAACGTCATGCACGGGCTGACGACCCGACTGCATCTGCGCAACCGGGCCCACGCCGTGGCCCATGCCCTCCGTGAAGGCTACATCTGACCGAACGGGCAGCGGGCACCGGCTCCGGGGCAGCGCGGTCTGCCCGGCGGTGCCTGCGGGGCGCCCCCGGCGGGCGGCAGGATGGAGGGTGGGCGTCAGTGAGCAGGGAGCGGTGAGTTCGGCGTGATCCACGAGGTGGACCAGGTACTGCGGAACCTGCTGACCGGGGGCGCGCTGGAGGGCTCCGGCATCGACGTCTCCTTCGACGCGCCGACCCGGGACTGGTCGGCGCGCCGCAACGGCCCCGTGATCAACACCTATCTGTACGACATCCGGGAGGACGTGAACCGGCGGCAGCGCGGGCACATCGACATCCGCGACGAGCGGGACGTCGTCGTCAAGCGCCGCCAGCCGCCCCGCTGGTTCCGGCTGTCGTACCTGGTGACGGCGTGGACCAAGCGGCCCGAGGACGAGCACCGGCTGATCAGCGCGGTGCTGGCGACCCTGATCCCGAGGGAGCTGATCCATCCCTCCGAACTGCCCGGATCGCTGGGCGCCTTGGGGCTGACGGTCCCGCTGTCCTGCGCCGGCATCCAGTCCGAGGCGCGCTCCCTCGCCGAGATCTGGTCGGCGCTCGGCGGCGAGCTGAAGCCGTCCCTGGACGTGGTGATCACGGCACCGTTCCCGGCCTACCCGGAGTACGACGCGGGGCCGCCCGTCACCGAGGGCGCCGCCGTCCGGGTACGGGACGGACTGGACGAGACCGCCCCGGTGCTGGAGGAGCGGGCGCACCGGCCCGGCCAGGTCGCCGAGGCCCGCGCCGCCCGGAAGGGGCGCGCGTGACCCTGGACGTCTCCCTGGAGCCGGTCGCCCCGCTGCTGGCCAGGCTGGCCGGCCTGCGCGAGCGGACCGCCGCCCTCGTCGAGCACCGCTCGGCCGGCGACCCCACGGCCACCGACCCGCTGCGCGGGCTCTACCTCTCCGAAGAGGCGGTACGGCACCTCCTGAGCCCGGCGCCGGAACCGGCAGAACTGCCCTCCCTGGGCGAGGACTTCCCGGACCGGCTCGCCGAACTCGCCACCCGCCTGCGCCTCACCCACCTCGACGCCGCGATCCTCCTCATCGCCCTCGCGCCCGACCTGGACCGCACCTTCGAGCCGCTGTACGGCTACCTCAACGACGACGTCGGCCGCCGTCGCGCCACCACCGGTCTCGCCCTCGACCTGTACGGTGTCCCCGCCCACCTCGCCGCGGCCCGCGCCCGGTTCCATCCGAGCGCCCCGCTCACCGCGCTCGGCCTGCTCAGCGTGGAGGAACCCGAACGTCCCTTCCTGAGCCGCTCGTTGCGCGTCCCCGACCGGGTGCTGGCCCACCTCCTGGGCGACGACACCCCGGCCCCGGAACTGTCCGGACTGCTGCGGGAGCCGTCGTACGACGAGTTCGCGCCCGATCGTGACGACGGCGGCGCGGAGTTCGTGCGGCGGCTCGCCGGGTGGGCCGGGGGAGGGGCCGGGTTCGTCTATCTGCGGGAGCGGCGGGAGGGGGAGGGGCTCGGGTGTGCGGTGGCGGCGCTGCTGCACGCGGGGACGGCCGCCTGGCGCTGTACCGCGGCGACCGAGGAACAGGTCCCCGGGCTGCTGCTGGAGGCGCGGCTGAGCAGGCGGGCGCTGCTCGTCGAGGCCGGCGCCGACCCCGGCCCGCTGGTGAGGGCGCTGGGCGCCGCCGGGGACGTCACCGTACTGCTGACCGCCGCCCGCCCCTACGACCCCCAGTGGTGCGACCACCGCGACCCCCTCGTCCTGGAGGTACCCTCCCGGCAGGCCTCCGCCCTGGACGCCTGGGCGGCCGCCCTGCCGGCCGACCTCGGTTTCGACCTCGCGGCCACCGTCGCCCCGTACCACCTGGGCGGCGACCGGCTCGCCCGCGCGGCCCGCGCCGCGCGGGACCTCGCCGCCTTCGACGGAACCCCGCTGGCCGCCGGGCACCTGCGGCTCGCCGCCCGCCAGCAGTCGGCGTCCGGGCTCGAACAGCACGCCCGCCGGATCCGGCCCGCCGTCGACTGGCGGGACCTGGTGCTCCCCGAACGCCCGCTCACCGAACTGCGGGAACTCGCGCTGCGGGCCCGGCACCGCGACCGGGTGCTCGGCGACTGGCGGCTGAGCGCCGGCGGCGGCCGGGGCCGCGGGGTGCTGGGACTGTTCGCCGGGGAGTCCGGGACGGGCAAGACGCTGTCCGCGGAGGTGGTGGCGGCCGAACTCGGCCTGGACCTCTACGTCGTGCAGCTCTCCTCCGTCGTCGACAAGTACGTCGGCGAGACCGAGAAGAACCTGGAGCGGATCTTCACCGAGGCGGACCGGACGGACGCCGTGCTGCTCTTCGACGAGGCCGACGCCGTCTTCGGCAAGCGTTCCGAGGTCAAGGACGCCCACGACCGCTACGCCAACCTGGAGTCGGCGTACCTGCTGCAGCGCCTGGAGGCCTTCAACGGCATCGCGCTGCTGACCACCAACCTGCGGGCCAACATCGACGAGGCCTTCACCCGCCGCCTCGACCTGGTGATCGACTTCCCGTTCCCCGACGAGGAGCAGCGGCTGGCCCTGTGGCACCACGGGCTGGCGCACGTCCCGAGCGAGGAGGACATGGACCTGCGCCCGCTGGCCCGGGACTTCGAGCTGGCGGGCGGTTCGATCCGGAGCGCGGTGGTGACCGCCGCCTATCTGGCCGCCGGCCGTGCGGAGCGGGTCTGCGCGGCCGACCTCCTGGAAGGCGCCCGCCGCGAGTACCGCAAGGCGGGCCGCCTGGTGCCCGGGAGCTGGTGAACCGCTAGGGTGCGTTTCAGAAGTGGATCTTGATGTGTCAAGATCCACTTCGTGGGGAGGCACGATCTGACGAATGCGCAGTGGGCGAAGCTGGAG
>NZ_JBEYJU010000173.1:0-9227 GCF_040703965.1 Streptomyces sp. NPDC006655
CACAGCGGCCTTCCCGGCCTCGGTGTCACTCGTCACGTCAGTCATCAACTGTCGCTTCCAGCCCGGGAGTTACACCGCCCACCGTACAGACCCCCTGATCGCCGACGAGCAAGCGCGCCGAACAACATGAACTACGCTGGCCAAATCCGCATAACCCGTGTTCAGTAATAAGGGGCGAGGCCCCGGTGCTTTTACGTCGTCATGCTCGGGCGGCTGGCTCATTCGGACCGAGCAGGAATCCGCCGTCGGCGATGAACTCGACTCCCGTGGAGAAGGCGGCGTCCTCGGAGGCTACGAACAGGACGTAACCCGCGATCTCCTCGGTCGTGGCCTGGCGGGGGATCGGGAAGTTGTCGACCGGTACGCGTTCCTCGCCGGTCTGGGAGTAGGCCAGCGGGGTGTTGATGATCCCGGGGTGGACCGAGTTCACCCGGATGTGATCCCGGCTCAATTCCTTGGCTGCGGTCCGCATGAGGCCCCGTATGCCCCACTTGCTGGCACCGTAGGCGGCCAGCCCGGGCGCGGGGGCCAGCCCAGCGATCGATGAGATGTTGACAATCGATCCGGACCCCGCACGGCGCATCGACGGTACAACTGCGCGGATTCCGAGGTAGGCGCCGGTGAGGTTGGTGTCGATGACCTTGCGGAACGCGGCGGGTTCGATCGACTCCACGGTGCCTTCATGCAGGTAGGCCGCGTTGTTGACCAGAACGTCGACCGGCCCGAGCTGGTCCTCGGTGACCTGCACGGCATTCGTCCACGCGTCCTCGCTCGTGACGTCGAGGTTGACGAAGATCGCTTTGCCGGGCAGTTCGGCGGCGAGCCGGCTGCCCTCTCCCTCGTGACGGGCGGCGACGACCACGTTGGCACCCTCACCGGCGAAGGCGTGCACGAGGGCGCCGCCGACGGCACCCACGGCACCGGTGACGAGGACAGTCTTGTTGGCGAAGCGGTTCATGACACTTCTCCTTTGAGTTCCTGATGACTTGCGGATGGATTGTGTGCAATTGCCGTGCGGGGTTACGGCAAGAGGGTGGGCGGTGAGTCCCTGATGACGATGTAGTCGTCGGCATCGGTTGAGTAGGCGAGGTCCTTGGCGCTCTCCAAGGCGCCCAGACGGTCGCGGAGCGCGGCGACACCCAGGTTGTGAGCGTCGGAACCGAGCGTGAGGCGCTTGGGGGCGACGGTCTGGTCAGCGGAGGCGATGATCGCCTTGGCGATCTTGACGGGGTCACCGGGAGTCGGCAGGGCCGGGCCTTGGCCCGAAAGGGCCGCGCGCAGGGACCCTGACGGACCGTCCGCATAGACGTCGAGCGCCGTTCCCAGGACTGCGCTGGCGCCGCCGAACTCCGTGCGGGCCACACCGGGCTCGACCAGGGTGACGCTGATGCCGAAGGGGGCAATCTCGGCCGCTGCGGACTCCCAGAAGCCCTCGATTCCCCATTTCGTGGCGTGGTAGTAGCTCATCGCGGGGAATGTGATCTGGCCGCCGATACTCGCGATCTGGATGATTCGGCCACCGCCCTGTGCGCGCAGGTGCGGGATCACCGCACGCCCGAGTTGGATGGAGCCTGTCAGGTTGGTCGCGATCTGGCGGTCGATCTGATCGTCGGAGGCTTCCTCGGCTGCGCCGAGCAGGCCGTAGCCGGCGTTGGACACGACCACGTCCACGGTGCCGAGTTCGACGAAGGCACGGTCGACGACTGTGCGGATCGCTGCGGTGTCGGTGACATCCAGCGCCGCCGTCCACAGCCGGTCGCCGTGAACAGCCTTGAGATCGTCGAGGGTCTGGGTACGCCGGGCCGTCGCGGCGACCCTGTCACCGCGTTCGAGGAGCAATTCGGTGAGCCGGCGGCCGAAGCCGGAGGAGGTACCGGTGATGAACCAAGTCTTCATGTCAATCTCTCCTGATGAGCTGATATCGAGCTGGTTATGCAGGAATTGGTACAGGGTGAATCAGATTTTGGCCGGATCGAGCTTCGACTCGAAACAAGGCTCGGGGGTGTGAAAGGGCGGCACCTGCCATTGACCATGTACGAGTTCGTTGGCCGGTGAGTTCGTGGCGGCGCGTCACATAAGGCGGACCCCAAATCGTTGTCCGCGGGATCAGGGCTCCCAGGTCGTTCCGCCGGATTGTTCGATTCGTGGTGACGCCTTGCCTCCGTCGGCATGGCCGCCCGGCCGTGTCTCCTCGGATGTGCCCGGCGGGGGGGCAGGCAAGAAGGGGAGAAGCTCGCGGGCGAAGGCATCGGGAGATTCCTCGGGCACGAAGTGGCCACTGCCCGGAATCACTGCACCGGTCAGCCGCCGCGCAACCGTGTTCAGACTGTCGGCGAGCCGGGTGTCTGTGCTGTCCTCGCCGCCGATGGCGAGTACGGGCATGGGGAGGGTTCCTCCGGTTTCGTGCCAGGTCCGTTTGATGCGGCCGTAGTCGAGGAGGGTGCGAGGAGTTCACGCATGTCCTCCGCCTGTGTGTCTTTGTCGTATCCGCTCGGGGGACGGTCGGAGGCACCGGTGCCGCGCAGGTCGGGCGCGATGACGCGGTAACCGTGCGCGGCGAGGGCCGGCATGAGGTGTCGCCAGGCCCGCCATGTCTGGGGCCAGCCGTTGCAGAAGAAGTACGGGTTCGCCGGACCCGCCGACCACGGCGTGCAGCCGGGTGCTGTTGGCCGGGACGGTGATGCTTTCGAATCTGTCGGGGAGAGACGTTTCGTCGCTCATGGGACCACCTGGGATCGGGTCGGAGGGAAAGATCAGGACTTTCTGGTCGCGGGCGCCGGTGAAGTCGGCGGCGAGCCCGGCCGGTACCTGGTCGGTGAACGTGAAGCGGTTTCGGTGCGTTCGGTGCGGGGCGGTGATTGCCGGCATGGTCGGGTGGCCGGCGTTCTCGAAGCCGGGGTGGGCGAGGGGAGGACCCTGCGCTGGGAAGGAAGGCCCTGACGGGTACGGCCGATGCCGTGCGGGATACCGACCCTCGTGTGGATCCGTGCGCCGGTCCGCGCCGCGGGAGGCCACCCCTGTGCGAGGCATGCTGCCCGGTCCGGGAGCACGAGGAGGTTCAGGTCTCCCGTGCGAGGGCCTCGCGGACCGCGGGTACGACTTCGGCGGCGAACGCGCGTATCTGCTGGGTGTGGTCTCGTTCGGGCCAGATGACGAAGCCGTTCATTTTGACGGTGCGCACGAGTGTGACGAGGTGCTCGGTCCACTGGGCGGCGGGCCCCTGGAACGGGCCGGCCGACTCCGGCTGGATGACACCGGCGATGTTGTAGACCCGGCGGATCGTGTCCGGATCGCGGCCTGCCGTCAGAGCCGCGTCGTCGATGCGGCGGACAGCCGTGGGCAGAGCGTCGAGTCCGAGGTAGGCATGCGAGGGAAGCCAGCCGTCCGCCTTTGCACCGGTCAGGGCCAGCATGCGGGGGCCGTACGAGCCCAGCCACAGCCCCAGACCGGGGGCCGGCGCCGGGCCGGGGTGGACGCCGGCGAGCGAGTAGTGCGTGCCGTGCGTCCGCACACTGCGCTCGCCACTCCACATCACCCGGATGACGGTGATCGCCTCTTCGAGTGCGTCGACAGCCTCCTTCGGCGTGCGCCGGGAGCCGCCCATGGCCTCGATGGCTTGCCAGAAGGCGCCGGCCCCCAGGCCGAGCTGCACCCGGGAGCCGCTCAGTCTGTCCAGCGTCGCCGCAGCCTTGGCCAGCACCGCCGGCGGACGCAGCGGCAGGGAGCTGACCGTCGGGACGAGCGTGACCTGTCGCGTCCGCGCGGCCAGGAAGGTGAGCAGTGTCCAGGTGTCGTCGAACGCCGCTTGGTAGGGGTGGTCCTGGATGGTGAGAAGGTCGAGGCCGAGACTGTCGATGAGCAGCGCCTGCTCACTGGAGCGGCCGACGGGTAGGGCGTTCGACTCTACGTTCGCGCCGAACAGGACAGGCAGGGGCATGAAGGTCTCCTGGGCAACCGGCGCTGGACGCCGGCCGGCGGTGGTCGCAGGTGGGGAAGGGAACGGACCCGCTGTCGTCCCGAAGGCAGCGCCTTCAGGAGCAGGCGGCAGCCGGGACGGCACGGCTCGGGTCCGTGAGCGGTTCAGCGCGGCGGGCCGAGGATGACGCCGCCGTAGAGTTCGGATGCTTCCGCCAGGAGGGACTTGGGGATTTCGAAGCCGTCGGGGCGCGGGGTGGTGAGGTCGCGTCCGGCGTGGCGGAACATGCCCTCGATGCCGCCGGGCGTGGTGATCATCAGAAGGTCGGCGCGGTCGGAGGTGATGCGGTAGCCGTGCGGGACGTTGCGGGGCAGGTAGACGATCCCGCCTTCGCTCAGTTCGTGTTCGTCCTCCCCGGACCACACCAGGGCCGTGCCCTTGATCAGCATGAACACCTCGTCCTCGCGGGTGTGCAGGTGGAAGGGCGGGGCTTCGCCCTTGGCGACGTCGAAGCGGCCCACGGTCAGCTTGCCCTCGGTGGCTTCCTTGTCGAGCAGCACGGAGAACGTTCCCCCGTCGAGCCATTCCAGCTTCTGCTGCTGTTCGGGCTGCGCCAGATAGGTCATGGTCATCGGGGACCTCCAAGGAAACTCCGGCCTTCGGGCCGGGGTGGAATCGGACTCCTGCGGAGTGGGAAGAGGGGCAGGACTCGCCCCCCAGAGCGCATGCCGGTGCTCTGACTCGCAGGTCTGAGCTGACTGCTGGTGCTGTGAGCTTGTGAGGGAGACCGCACACCCTGTGAAGCGGGCGTTCACCTCCGGTGAGGGAGGGACACAGGGGGACATGGGCGGAGCAGGGACGGTATCGGCCGCACACGACGTATCCGCATGTCGCATGGATGCCAACTGGCTGGAGATGAAGTTGACCGGCTGGTTGCCAGCGGCCGTGCCGGGGGCCGGCCCCGCAGTGGGGGGCGGTCCCTGTGGGAGGAGGTCAGCCGACGGTGAGGACGAGCTTTCCGCGGCTGTGGCCGGCGTCGCTGGCCTGCTGCGCCTTGGCCGCGTCGGTGAGCGGGTAGGTCGCGCCGACCGTGATCGCCAGTGTGCCGTCGGCGGCCTGCCGGGCCAGTTCCGCCAGTCGGTCGGCCGAGTGCCGCGCCGGGCCCTCGGCGAAGACGACGCCGAGTTCGCGGGCCCGGAAGTCGGCGGTGGTGACGATCCGGTCGGTGGTGCTGCGCAAGGTGATGGAGTCCTCCAGCGCGCCCTTGCCCGCGGCGTCGAGCACCGCGTCCACGCCGTCCGGGGCGAGCGCGCGCACCCGCTCGACCAAACCCTCACCGTAGACCAGCGCGGTCGCGCCGAGCGAGGTCACGTACTCCTGGTTGGCCGGGCCGGCGGTGCCGATGACGCGGGCCCCGCGAGCGACAGCGAGCTGGACGGCGACGGTGCCCAGCGCGCCGGACGCGCCGTGGATCAGCAGGGTCTCGCCGGCTTTGACGTCGAGCAGGTCCAGGACGCGGTCGGCGGCGTCGCTCGCCACGGGCAGGGCGGCCGCGTGCGTCCAGTTCAGGCCGGCCGGTTTCGGGGCCAGGGCGGTCGCGGTGGCGAGCGCGTACTGGGCGTAGGCGCCGGTGTCGGACCAGCCCAGCACTTCGTCGCCCGCCTTGAACAGGTCGACGCCTTCGCCGAGGGCATCGACGGTGCCGGCGATCTCACCACCGGGGATGGCGGGCAGAGTGGTAGGGAAGATGGCTTTCATGATCCCGGAGCGGATCTTGCCGTCCACCGGGTTGACGCCGACTGCCCGGACGCGGACACGGACCTGGCCGGGGCCGGGCTCAGGAATCTCGGTCTCTGCCTCGTGCAGGACCTCGGCGCCGCCGAACGTGTCGAAAACGGTGGCCTTCACAGGTGTGTCTCCTTCGATGAGTTGATCCGGCGCAACCAGTTATGTGGTCAGCCATGTATGTGTTGGACGGGCTCGTTCACGAGCCTGAGCCGCAGAACTTCGGGCGCCCTGCCCGCGCCCCGGGCTGTTCGGCGGCTTTCCGGGTCCGATCAGGGTCTGCCAGCCACTGTCAGTGCGGCTTCAGCACGGCCACCTCGGGATACCGGCAGTGCTTGGGGACGATGGGTGTGTTCACCTTGCGCGATCCGCCGGACCAGGGCGTCCATCAGTGCTGTGGTGCTCTTTCGGCCCTGCCGCGGTTGGCGTGCACTGGACCTCGGAAATCGTGTCGAGCTGATCGTCGGGGCTTGGAGCGTGTAGGAGGCCGCCCTGAGCTCGGGTTCCTACGAGCTTCGCTCGGTAGGAACAGCTGGGCCGGGGCTCTGGTGAGGCTGTTTCGGGCCGTCATCCGGCCTGGAGCTGCACCTGCTCGCTGTCTTTCTCTGTTTCGATGACGTGGACGCACCGGTCGAGGGCGGCCATCATGTAGCGGCGTCAGAGCGGGGCGAAGGGACCGGCGAGAATCCAGCGGCGGCCGGCCAGCGGCATGAACTCGTAGGTCCAGCGGATGAGCGTGCCGTCACCGTCGGGGTTGACGTCGAACTCGCCCCGGATGCCGGCCGCGAGGCGGGAGAGGACGTTGGTGAAACCGGTCAGCTGGTAGGCGAAGCCGGAGCCCGGTACGTACTCGGTGAGCTCTTCGTCGGCCTGGGAGCCGTCATCGAACTGGGGTTTCGTCGCGAGCCCACGTGGTCCCATGCCTCGGTCTGGTTCTTCACGCCGCTGATGCCGGGGAAGGGGTCCACCGGGCGGAAGACGGTGGGGAGGTCGATGGGCGCCAGGACGCGGAAGGCGCCCTGGGGGCGGTGCGGGTCCGCTGCTGGACGGTGATGGTGACGGTTGTGTCGGCCGGGCCGATGAGGAGTGTGGTCATGGTTCAGCTCTCCGTGATGGTGGTGGGGAGAGTGGGGTAGTCGGTGTAGCCGCGGTGGTCGCCGCCGTAGAAGGTGGTCGGGTCGGGCTCGTTGAGCGGGGCGCCCGTCCGGAGGCGGTGGGGCAGGTCGGGGTTGGCCAGTGCCGTGGCGCCGACCGAGACGACGTCGGCCAGACCGGAGTCGAGGTCGGCGAAGCGGGTGTCGAGCGGGGTGCCGCCGCGGTTGACGATCAGTGCCGTGGACCACTGCCGGCGGATGCGCTGCAGGAGTTCCTCGTCGGGGCCCTGGATGATGTGCAGGTAGGCGAGGCCGAGCGGGTCGAGGGCGTCGAGCAGCGCCGGGTAGACGTCGTGCGTGTCGTGCTCGGTGATGTCGTTGTAGGGGTTGCCGGGCGAGATGCGCAGGCCGGTGCGGTCGGCGCCGATCTCGGCGGCGACCGCGGACGTCACCTCGGTGGCGAAGCGGATGCGGTGGGCGATGGAGCCGCCGTACTGATCGGTGCGCTCGTTGGTGTGGGAGGAGAGGAACTGGTGGACGAGGTAGCCGTTGGCTGCGTGGATCTCGACGCCGTCGAACCCGGCGGTGACGGCCGCCGCAGCCGCGCGGCGGAACTCGTCGACCACCCCGGTGATCTCGTCGGCGGTGAGGGCCCGGGGGACGGGCATCTCCTGGGGGCCGGTGGCGGTGAACATGACGCCCTTGGGCTGTACGGCCGAGGGGGCGACGGGTGTGCGGTGGTGCGCGGTGTTGTCCGGGTGGGAGATACGGCCGGTGTGCATCAGCTGGAGAACGATGCGGCCGTCCTCGGCGTGGACGGCGTCGGTGACCTCGCGCCAGCCGGCAACGTGCGCGTCGGTGTGGATGCCCGGCGTCAGCAGGTAGCCCTGACCGTCCTCGGAAGGCTGGGTGCCCTCGGTGATGATCAAGGCCATGGAGGCCCGCTGCCGGTAGTACTCGACATTGAGCTCGCTGGGACGGCCGTCCGCGAGGGAGCGGTCGCGGGTCATGGGTGCCATGGCCAGCCGGTGCGGCAGTTCCATGGCACCGACGGTGACGGGGGTCCAGACAGTCATGGATGAGCGCTTTCTGGTGTGGGGCGACATCGGTGCCGGAGGAGGTGGGGAAGAGCTAGAGGGAGGCGAGGGCGCGTACGCGGTCGGCGATGGCGCGGCGGGCGACGTCGGTGGTGTGGGCGATGGAGTCGAACTCGTGCGGGACGCCGGGGTGGAGGTGGAACTCCACGGGTACGCCGGCCCGGCTGAGCTTGAGGGCGTAGGCGAGGTCCTCGTCGCGGAAGACGTCGAGCTGTCCGACCTCGATATAGGCGGGAGGCAGACCGGTCGCGTCCTCCAGGCGGGCCGGGGCGGCGGTGGCGGGTACGTCGGGTCCGCCCGCGGCGTCGCCGAGCAGGGCCGGCCACGCGGTGCGGCTGTCGTCGTAGGACCACAGCAGGAAGGGCTCGATGTGCGCATCGGGCGTGGGGGTGCGGTCGTCGAGCATCGGCATGAGCAGGATCTGTCGGGCGATCGCCGGGCCGCCGCGCTCCCGGGCGAGGATCGACAGCCCCGCGGCCAGTCCCCCTCCGGCGCTGTCGCCCATCACACCGATCCGCGCGGGGTCGACACCCAGCTCGCCGGCGTGCTCGTGCAGCCAGCGCAGCGCGGTGTACCCGTCCTCCACCGGTGCGGGGAAGGGGTGTTCGGGGGCCCGGCGGTACTCGACCGACAGCATTGGCACCCCGCTCGCGGAGACGTAGCGGGCGACGGGTCCGTCGAACAGGTCGATATGGCCGAAGATGTAGCCGCCGCCGTGGAAGAACAGCGCGGCCGGACCGGCTGGGGCGCCTGTCTTGGCGTACCAGCGCATGGTGATCTTCGTGCCGTCGTCGGCGGTCGCGTAGTACTCGGTGGCCGTGACGTCGGCCGGGACCGGCTGGGCCGCCGAGGCGGCACCGATGATCGGTTCCCACATGGCGCGGCGCGCGGCGACGTCGCCGACCGGCGGAGGGGTGGCGCCCGCCATGGCTTCGGCCATGGGGGCGAACACCTGGGCGAACTCGGGGTCCAAACTGAGTGACATGACTGTCCTGCCTTCGTAGGTAGTGGGGTCTGATCGTCATTCGTGGCATCAGCGGGCCCAGAAGTCCCGGGTTCGGCAGGCGAGGGTTTGCCGTTGGGCGGCTCGGCATACCTGACCCTCTGGAATTCCGCGCCGGCTCGGCCGCCAACCGGGAGACGCGACACGCAATGTGCTTCAGATTTGAAGCGATCGGTGAGGACACTCCGGTTTCGAAGCGGCATCACAGGGTGAGAGGGCCGCCAGGGCCCTAGGGACCGACGGCCAACAGCATCTGGAGCTTGCCCCGGCTGGGGGAACCAGGCGTGGCGGTGAAGACCAGCAGCTGCTGGCACTGCTCGGGATCCACCAGC
>NZ_JBEYJU010000174.1:0-9183 GCF_040703965.1 Streptomyces sp. NPDC006655
GCACGCTCCCCCAGCCTCCGGCCGGGGGGACCCCCAGAGCACGCGCCTGACGCCGCGCGGCCGCCCTCCGGGCGACGACGGGAATTGTCAGACAGGCCCCCTCTAGGGGCGTCGCAGGCGGCCGCCGCTGGTCAGGATCGCGGCCGCCAGCGCGTCGGCCGCGCCCTGGGCGGGTGATCGTCCCTGGCCGTGCACGAGTACGAAGTCGACCCGGCCCAGCTCCGGCAGGCCCGCCCGGTCCGGGACGCGGAACAGGCCCGGTGGGATCAGGCCCCTCGAATGGGCCATCACGCCCAGGCCCGCCCGCGCCGCCGCGATCAGGCCGTTGAGGCTGCCGCTGGTGCAGGCGACGCGCCACTCGCGGCCCTGGCGTTCCAGCGCCTCCAGGGCCAGCGCGCGGGTGATGCCCGGCGGCGGATAGACGATCAGCGGGACCGGGCGGTCGGGGTCCAGGCGGAGCCGTTCCGCGCCGATCCACACCAGGTCGTCGTGCCACACCAGCTCGCCCAGCGGTTCCTCCGCCCGCCGCTTGGCCAGCACCAGGTCCAGCTTCCCGGCGGCCAGCTGCTCGTGCAGGGTGCCCGAGAGCTCCACCGTGAGTTCCAGGTCGACCTCGGGGTGGTCGTAGCGGAAGCCCTCCAGGATCTCCGGCAGCCGGGTCAGCACGAAGTCCTCCGACGCGCCGAAGCGCAGCCGGCCGCGCACCCGCGTGCCGGTGAAGAACGCCGCCGCCTGCTCGTGCACCTCCAGGATCCGGCGGGCGAAACCGAGCATCGCCTCACCGTCCTCGGTCAGCTCGACGGAGTGCGTGTCGCGGGAGAACAGCTGCCGGCCGGTCGCCTCCTCGAGTCTGCGCACGTGCTGGCTGACCGTCGACTGGCGCAGCCCCAGCCGACGGGCCGCCTGGGTGAAGCTGAGAGTCCTGGCCACCGCCAGGAAGGTGCGCAGGTGTGAGGGGTCGTACACTCGAACATGTTATCGCGGAACGTGATGGCAGTCAGAGTGGTATGCCGGATTCCCGATCACCTCCAGGAGGAGGACGATGGACAGGGCCTCCCGGCCCCCACTGAGAACCTGACCGACCCGTAAGTGGAGCACCGTGAAACGCCTGAGCCGGCCCCGCCGGATGCCGATCGACCCGTACGTCCTGCTGTTGCTCGGGACGGTGTGTCTCGCCGCGCTCCTCCCGGCCCGGGGGACGGCCGCCGACGTGGCCTCCGGCGCCTCCACGGCGGCGATCGCCTTCCTGTTCTTCCTCTACGGCGCCCGCCTGTCCACCCGCGAGGCCGTCGACGGACTGCGGCACTGGCGGCTCCACCTCACGGTGCTGGTCTGCACCTTCGTGCTCTTCCCCGTCCTCGGCCTGGCCGCCCGCGGCCTGGTGCCCGTGCTCCTCACCCAGCCGCTCTACCAGGGCCTCCTCTTCCTGACCCTGGTGCCCTCCACCGTCCAGTCGTCGATCGCGTTCACCTCGATCGCCCGTGGCAACGTGCCCGCCGCGATCTGCGCCGGCTCCTTCTCCTCGCTCGTCGGCATCGTCCTGACCCCGCTGCTTGCCGCCGCCCTGCTCGGCAACGGCGGGGGCGGGTTCTCCGCGGACTCCATCGTCAAGATCGTGCTCCAGTTGCTGGTGCCGTTCGTCGCCGGGCAGCTGCTGCGGCCCTGGATCGGCGAGTTCGTCAAACGGCACAAGAAGGTCCTCGGCCTGGTCGACCGCGGCTCCATCCTGCTCGTCGTCTACACCGCGTTCAGCGAGGGCATGGTCAAGGGCATCTGGCACCAGGTCAGCGCCGTCCGGCTGGGCGGACTGCTCGTGGTGGAGGCCGCCCTGCTCGCGGTGATGCTCGTGGTGACCTGGTACGGCGCCAAGGCGCTCGGCTTCGGCCGCGAGGACCGCGTCGCCATCCAGTTCGCCGGGTCCAAGAAGTCACTCGCCTCCGGGCTGCCCATGGCGAGTGTGCTGTTCGGCGCCCACGCCTCGCTGGCCGTGCTGCCGCTCATGCTCTTCCACCAGATGCAGCTCATGGTCTGCGCGGTCATCGCCAAGCGCCGCGCCCACGACCCGCAGGCCCAGGAGCAGGCCGCGCCCCCGGCCGGCCCGACGGCCCGGTCACGGCCGGCGGCGGCCACCGGGACGCCCCGCCACTGACGGGGCGGGACCCGGGCGGGGCGCGATCGCGACCGGTTCATGTGCCGGTTGATCCGGATTTCCGGTACGGACGGCTCATGACGGCTAACGTTCCGTCATGACCGCACCCCTGACGCTCGATCCGGCGCGTACGGCCCTCGTCCTCGTCGACCTGATGGACCGAATCGTCGCGTTGCCCCTGGCGCCCCGCAAGGGCACCGAAGTCCTGTACGCCGCCGAGGAGCTGGCCGCTGCCTTCCGCGCGGCCGGCGCCCCCGTGGTGCTCGTCCGGGTGGAGCGCCCCTCGCTCGCCGAGCAGCCGCCGGGCAGCGCACTGGTGGCGGGTCTGCGGAAGGAGGGGGACGTGGAGATCGTCAAACACACGATCGGCGGCTTCCAGGGGACCGACCTCGACGCCCGGCTGCGCGCGCTGGGCGTCACCCGGCTGGTGTTCGGCGGGATCGCCACCAACCTCGGCGTCGAGTCCACCGCCCGCGCCGCCGCCGACCTCGGCTACGACCTCGTCTTCGTCGAGGACGCCATGGCCGCCCTCACGGCCGCCGAGCACGAGGCGTCCGTCCGGCTCGACTTCCCGCGCCTGGGCACGGTCGCGACCGCCGCCGACGTCCACCTCGCCCGCCCCTGAACCGAGGCGGGCGGGACCGGGACGGGGCCTCCGCGGCGCAGGGGGGCACTCCCCGCCGCTCTCGGGGCTGCCGCCGTGACGATGTGCCGCCCGGACGTTCGAACCGGGAACCGCTCAGCCCTGGGCGGCCGCGGCCCCGAGAGCGATGCGGCCCTCACCCGCGTACACGTTCATGTTGCTGCCCCGCAGGAAGCCGACCAGGGTCAGACCGGTCTCCGCCGCCAGGTCCACCGCCAGCGACGACGGCGCCGAGACCGCCGCGAGCACCGGGACGCCCGCCATCACGGCCTTCTGCGCCAGCTCGAAGGAGGCCCGCCCGGAGACGAGGAGGACGGCGCGGGACAGCGGCAGCTCACCGTTCTGCAGGGCGCGGCCCACCAGCTTGTCCACCGCGTTGTGCCGGCCCACGTCCTCGCGGACGTCCACCAGCTCGCCGTCCTCCGTGAACAGGGCCGCCGCGTGCAGTCCCCCGGTCCGGTCGAACACCCGCTGGGCCGCGCGGAGCCGGTCGGGGAGGCTCGCCAGCAGCTCGGGCCCCACCCGGACCGGGGGAGTGTCGGCCATCGGCCAGCGCGTGGTCGTCCGCACCGCGTCGAGGCTCGCCTTGCCGCACAGCCCGCAGGACGAGGACGTGTACACGTTGCGTTCGAGGGTGAAGTCGGGAAGCTCCAGGCCCGGCGTGGTCCGCACGTCGACCACGTTGTAGGTGTTGGAGCCGTCGGCCGCCGCGCCCGCGCAGTAGACGATGTTCTGCAGGTCCTCCGCGCCCGCCAGGACCCCCTCGCTCACCAGGAACCCGGCCGCCAGCGCGAAGTCGTCGCCGGGCGTGCGCATCGTGATCGCCAGCGGCTTCCCGTTGAGTCTGATCTCCAGCGGCTCCTCGGCGACCAGCGTGTCCGGCCGGGTGGAGACCGCTCCGTCGCGGATGCGGATGACCTTGCGTCGTTCCGTGACTCGTCCCATTGTCCTGATCAGCCCCGGTTCTGTACGTGCTGGCAGCCGAATCGGCCCTTGCTGCAGAGGATGCCCCGGGTCACCGTGCCGCCGTGCGGCGAGGTGACCTCGACCATCTCATTGTCCTGCACACGCAGCTACGACCGTTCGGCGCGGTCCGCATACCGCTCACCGCAGACGATCGACCGGCCGGGTTCTCAACCACCCCGTGCACCCCTACCGTTGGGGACTCATGAGCAGCCCCCCTGTAGCACCGCCGGGCTGGAGCCGCTGGCTCGTCCCGCCCGCCGCCCTCGCCGTCCACCTCTCCATCGGCCAGGCCTACGCCTGGAGCGTGTTCAAGCCGCCGCTCGAATCCGCGCTGCACCTGAACGGCACCGAGAGCGCGCTGCCCTTCCAGCTCGCGATCGTGATGCTCGGCCTGTCGGCCGCGTTCGGTGGCACCCTCGTCGAGCGCAACGGACCCCGCTGGGCCATGACGGTGGCCCTGATCTGCTTCTCCGCCGGTTTCCTGATCTCCGCGCTCGGCGCCGAGACCGAGCAGTACTGGCTGATCGTCCTCGGCTACGGCTTCGTCGGCGGGATCGGCCTCGGCATCGGCTACATCTCACCCGTCTCCACACTGATCAAGTGGTTCCCGGACCGGCCCGGCATGGCCACCGGCATCGCCATCATGGGCTTCGGCGGCGGCGCGCTGATCGCCTCGCCCTGGTCCGCGCAGATGCTCTCCTCCTTCGGCAGTGACAACGATGGCATCGCGCTGGCCTTCCTGGTGCACGGTCTCTCGTACGCCGTGTTCATGACCCTCGGCGTGCTGCTGATCCGCGTCCCGCGCACCGAGAAGCCGGTCGCGGACGCCCCGAGCGCCTTCGAGGGCGTACAGGTCTCCGCGAACAGCGCGATCCGCACTCCGCAGTTCTGGTGCCTGTGGGTCGTGCTCTGCATGAACGTGACCGCGGGCATCGGCATCCTGGAGAAGGCCGCCCCGATGATCACGGACTTCTTCGCCGACAGCTCCACCCCGGTGTCCGCGTCCGCGGCGGCCGGGTTCGTCGCCCTGCTGTCCGCCGCCAACATGGCGGGCCGCATCGGCTGGTCGTCGACCTCCGACCTGATCGGCCGCAAGAACATCTACCGTGTCTACCTCGGCGTGGGCGCCCTGATGTACCTGCTCATCGTCCTGTTCGGGGACTCCTCCAAGCCACTGTTCGTGCTCTGCGCCCTGGTGATCCTCTCCTTCTACGGCGGCGGCTTCGCGACCGTGCCCGCCTACCTGAAGGACCTCTTCGGCACCTACCAGGTCGGCGCCATCCACGGCCGGCTGCTCACCGCCTGGTCCACGGCCGGTGTCCTCGGGCCGCTGATCGTCAACTGGATCGCCGACCACCAGAAGGGCGCCGGCAGACACGGCTCCGACCTGTACACCCTGTCCTTCGGCATCATGATCGGGCTGCTCGTCGTCGGGTTCGTCGCCAACGAGCTGGTCCGGCCCGTCCACACCCGTCACCACATCCCCGCACCGAGGGAGGCCGTCGATGTCGAACGACAGCAGCCGGCCTGAGCCGGACCGCCGCTGGCTGATCGCCGTGGCCTGGCTCTGGGTGGGCGCCCCCTTCGCCTACGGCGTGTACGAACTCGTGCGGAAGGCGACCCAACTGTTCAACGGCTGAACCGGAAGCATGTCCGGGCGTCCGGGAGTCTGCAAGAAGCCGACAACTCGGGCGCCCGTTTCCTGTGGCCTCACATGCCGTCGTACTCGTGAGTCACTGAACAGACTGGTGGGCCCACACCGAGGCAACGAGGGGGACCCACCACCCATGAACGGCTCGCGCATCGCCGCCGTCGGCCACTACCAGCCCGCGAAGGTGCTCACCAACGCGGACCTGGCGAGCATGGTCGACACCAGTGACGAGTGGATCCGCAGCCGGGTGGGCATCGACACCCGGCACATCGCAGGCCCCGACGAACCCGTCGACGAACTCGCCGCGCACGCCGCGGCCAAGGCCCTCGCCGCGGCCGGCCTCACCCCCGCGGACATCGACCTGGTGCTGGTCGCCACCTCCACCGCGATCGACCGGTCCCCGAACACGGCCGCGCGGGTCGCCGCCCGGCTGGGCGTTCCCGGCCCCGCCGCGATAGACGTCAACGTGGTCTGCGCCGGCTTCACGCACGCGCTCGCCACCGCCGACCACACGGTCCGGGCGGGCGCCGCCACGCGTGCGCTCGTCATCGGCGCCGACAAGATGTCCGAGGTGACGGACTGGACCGACCGCACCACCTGCGTCCTCGTCGGCGACGGGGCGGGCGCGGCCGTGGTCGAGGCCTGCGCGCCCGGCGAGGAGCCCGGGATCGGGCCGGTGCTGTGGGGTTCCGTCCCCGAGATGAGCCACGCCGTGCGGATCGAGGGCACCCCGCCCCGGTTCGCCCAGGAGGGGCAGAGCGTCTACCGCTGGGCCACCACCCAGCTGCCGCCCATCGCCCGGCGCGCCTGCGAGAGGGCGGGCGTGGACCCCGTCGACCTCGCGGCGGTCGTGCTGCACCAGGCCAACCTGCGGATCATCGAGCCGCTCGCGCAGAAGATCGGCGCGGTCAACGCGGTCGTGGCACGGGACGTCACCGAGTCCGGCAACACCTCTGCCGCCAGCATCCCGCTGGCCCTGTCCAAGCTGGTCGAACAGGGGCGCGTCAGCAGCGGCGACCCGGTCCTGCTGTTCGGCTTCGGCGGCAACCTCTCGTACGCCGGGCAGGTCGTGCGCTGCCCCTGAGAGGCGCTGCCCTCGGGCGCCGCCCCCCATCGGCGGGCGGCTGCCGGCAGACTTCCCGGGCCACCGGCTCATGCCGTGACGGCGCGCACGGGGGCGATCACCTCCTCGGCGAGCCGTCGGGCCACGCCCTGCGGGTAGGGGCGGGGCAGGCTCAGCACGATGTGGTTCATCCCGGCGCGGATGAGGGCGGTGACCGTGGCCCGGGTCGTCGCCGGGTCGTCGTACGACACCAGGACCTGGACCGAGCGGGCGATCTGAGCCGGGTCCCGGCCCAGGTCGGCGCAGTGCGCGTCCAGCACCCTGGACCGCTCGGCGACGAACTCCACGGTGTGGTGCGGCGGTCCGGGCACGTTCCAGACGTCGGCGTGCTCGGCGACCAGTCGCAGCAGGCGGGTGCCCCAGCCGCCGATGAGCAGCGGGGGCCCCGGGCGTTGCACCGGCTTGGGCTCGTTGCGTGTGCCCGTGAGCCGGTAGTACTCGCCCTCGAAGTCGAAGACGTCCCGGGTCCACATCAGCTTCAGGATCCGTACCGTCTCCGCGAGCCGGGCGATGCCCTCGGCGGGCGCCACGAGCGTGAGGCCGTAGGCCGCGTACTCGGCGACGGCCGGATTCTCTCCCCGGATCCCGCCGGCCCCGGGCGGCTGGTGCGTCCCGCCCACGCCCAGGCCCAGGACCAGCCGCCCGCCCGAGACCACGTCCACGGTGGACGCCGTCTTGCCGAGGAGCGCGGGCGGCCTGATCCGGTTGCTGGTCACCAGCAGCCCGAGGCGCAGCCGCGCGGTCTGGGCGGCCAGCGCGGCGAGCAGCGTCCAGCCCTCGTGGACGGCTCCGTCCTTCGGCCCCGCCACGGGCAGCAGGTGGTCCCAGAGCCAGGCGTCGGAGATCTCGGGTATCCCGTCGGCCTCCTGCCAGACGCGGCGGATGTCGTCGTAGGGGACGTGCATGGGTGTGGTCTTGATGCCGAACCGCACGGTCGCTGTCGTCATGGTCGTCAGATTAGGTGATTGTCAGCGCTACTGACGATATATTCCCGATATCGTCAGCCGCATGGTCAGTGATCCCCTCGAATCCCGGCTGGGCTACCTGCTCAAGCACGTCCAGGCCGAGCTGGCGCGGGCGTCGGCCGAGGCCCTCGCGCCCTACGGCATGGACGGGCACGACCTGGCGGTGCTGGTGGTGCTGGCCGGGGCCGAGCCGCTGTCGCAGATCGAGGTGGCGGGGCGGATGGGGGTGGACCGGACGACGATGGTGGCGCTCCTCGACGGACTGGAGCGGCGCGGACTGGTCGAGCGCCGGCGCAGTCCCCGGGACCGGCGGCGCAACATCGTCGAGCTGACCGATGCCGGACGGGAGCGGATGGGGCGGGCCGAGGAGGCGCGGCTGGCGGCCGAGCGCCGGTTCCTCGCGCCGCTGGACGACGAGACGGCCGCCACCCTGGTCCGGGCCCTGCGGGCACTGCTGCCCGGACGGTAGCGGGCCGGGCACGTTCGGTGAGACGGCCCCCACCTGCGGGTATGTCGATCCAAACGCAGGTGAAAGGCACTCCGAAAGCTTGGTATTGTTGTCCCTGTCGCCGCGGGGAACACCCCCGGTCAGGCGGCAGACACCTGGTCCGGGTGGCGGAATGGCAGACGCGCTAGCTTGAGGTGCTAGTGCCCTTTATCGGGCGTGGGGGTTCAAGTCCCCCCTCGGACACCAGCTGAGACCCTGTTGATCAGGGGTTTTCTGCTTTCCAGGGCTGTGGCGTGACCAACCACGTGACCAGCAGCCTGGAGATTCCCCAGGTCAGACCAGGGATGACAGGCCGAGTCGGCCCGCACCGGAGGCGGCGAGCTTCCGCGCTCCGTCCTTACGAGAGTGGCCGTACTTGGCCATGGTGTAGCCCGGCGAGTGGTGCCGGACGTTGGCGGAGACCTCTACGGGGTTCTCCCCGGCCTCCAGATCGTTCGTGACCTTGCTGTGCCTCCAGTCGTGGATCCGGAAATCCTCCGGCAGGTGCACACGGGTGCGCAGGGTGCGCCACCGAGCCGAGACCTTCTCCGGGTCCTGCGGCCCGCCTGCCTCACCCCGGTAGAGCTTGAAGCCGTCACGAGCGAACACAAGGTCATGATCGACCCACGCGGAGCCGAGACGTGCACGCTCGGCGTCCTGCCGCTCCTTCTGCCGCTTCAAGACATTCATCACGGACTGATCCACGTAGTTCAGAGCGTTGTCGTCACCATCCTTGGTCAGCTTCCGGAGACGGTAGGTGTTGCCCTCCTCGACCACGACCCAGCCCAGTTCGATGGCTCCCTCTTCCCAGTGGACGAGTGACCACTTCATCCTCAGCGCCTCACTGCGCCGCACGCCGGTAGCGGCGTAGACGGTCCACAGCGGAGCATCACGAAGACAGTGACCGAGCGGCCTGAACCTCTTGAAGAGAACCCCTTCCGCGCACTGCTCTAGCGAACAAAGCCCGCCCGGTCCACTTTCGGCTGCTGTGTCCTGGCCTCTGGCAGGCGTCACAATGCAGAAACCCCCCCGCATCCGAACTGCGGGGGGTTTCTGGCCTCCGGGACACGGTGGCGTCCCATTGGCAGTCATGGTGGAGCCTAGCCTCGATCTTTCTTGACGGTCTGCCGACAGAGTCGGCAGACCGTTTCGCGTTCCGTGGCTGCTGGCGGGCAGGCCGGTAGCCCGACTGACGTGTC
>NZ_JBEYJU010000175.1:0-9002 GCF_040703965.1 Streptomyces sp. NPDC006655
CCTGACCTGCGACTGTCTCCAGTCGGGACGACAGGATTTGAACCTGCGACCCCTTGACCCCCAGTCAAGTGCGCTACCAAGCTGCGCCACGTCCCGCTGCGCGGTCACGCGGTGGGCACCGCGTGATCACGCAGGTCAACACTACCGTACGTGTACGGGTGCCGCCGCCGGCCGGTCCGTGACCGGGCCGGTGACCCGGCTCGCGCGCCGGACCGGGACCAGGAGCGCGGCCCCGGCGGCGGTCAGGCAGAACAGGGTGAGCAGAGCCCAGGCGTGGGTGTAGCCAGAGGCGTACGGGAGCCCGGAGGGCTGGAGCCGGCCGGTGACCAGGACGCTGGTGAGCGCGGCGCCGACGGAGCCGCCGATGGTGCGGATGTTGGCGTTCATGCCGGTCGCGGCGCCGGTCTGCTCGGGCGGGACACTGCCGACGACGAGGTTGGCCATGGCGGCGAAGGCCAGTCCGATACCGAGGCCGAAGAGCCCCGCGACGACACCGATCTGCCACCGCTCGTCATGCCAGAGGGTGAGGAGTCCGCAGGCCAGCGCACCCAGCGCGGCCCCCGTGGTGAGCTGGGCCTTGGCACCGACGCGGGGTTCGAGACGGCCGCCGACGACGCCGGAGAGGAACATGGCGATCAGCATCGGCAGCATGAGCAGGCCGGACTCGGTGACGGTGGCCCCGAAGCCGTAGCCGGCCGTACCCGGGGTCTGGACGAAGCCGGGCAGGAAGGACCAGATCGCGTACATGCCGGCGCCGAAGAGCAGCGCCGCCGCGTTGGTGGTCCGGACGGCCGGGAGCCGCATCACGCGCAGGTCGATGAGCGGGCTCGCGGAGCGGGCCTCGGTGCGGAGCCAGACGGTGAACAGCACGACGGCCGTGGCGAACAGGCCGAGCACCCTGCCCGAGCCCCAGCCCCACTGGCCGGCCTGGCTCAGCGGCAGCAGCAGCGCCACCAGCCAGGCGGAGAGCAGCCCGGCGCCGAGCCAACTGACGCTGCCCTGGGCGCGCTTGGGTGACTCGGGGACATAGCGGGCGGCTATCAGGACCGTCACGGCGACGATGGCGACCGGGATCCAGAACAGCCAGCGGTAGTCCAGCGCCGAGACGATCGGGCCGGCGGCCACGATGCCGACGCCACCGCCGGCCGCGATCACCGCGGACAGGTTGCTGATGCTGCCGCTGACCTCGGCCGGACCGAACTCGTCCCGGATGATCCCGAAGGAGAGCGGGAACAGGGCGCCGCCGATGCCCTGGACCACCCGGGCGACGATCAGTACGCCGATGTTCGGCGCGACGGCGGCGAGCAGACAGCCGGCCAGGACGGCGAGCAGCACGGCGACGAGACTGCGCTTCTTGCCGGTCAGATCGCCGACCCGGCCGAGTATCGGGGTGAAGACCGAGGCGGACAGCAGATACGCCGTCATCACCCAGGTCGCGGTGGACTGCGAGGTGTGCATCGCGTGCTGGACGGTCGGCAGGGCCGGCGCGACCAGCGACTGGAGCATGGAGAACACGCCGGCACCGGTCGCGAGGACCGCGAAGGTGAGGCGGGTGGACTTCCGGGGCATGAAGGAGCCTCTCCGACATCGGAACGGAGGAGAACGGATCGGAACAGCAGTGACCGCACTGCTAAAGTGGAGGTTCCCCTCCACTCTAACGGAGGCAAGCCTCCACTTCAAC
This sequence comes from Streptomyces sp. NPDC006655, assembly GCF_040703965.1. Taxonomy (NCBI): domain Bacteria; kingdom Bacillati; phylum Actinomycetota; class Actinomycetes; order Kitasatosporales; family Streptomycetaceae; genus Streptomyces; species Streptomyces sp. NPDC006655. The sequence continues at coordinate 1,682 of NZ_JBEYJU010000175.1, forward strand.
CGAAGTCGAGGATCCCCTCCGGTTCAGTCCTGTCGCACGGGAGGCAGCAATGACGGACACCCCGTTCCCGGTCAGTGAGATCGTCGCGTCCCGGCGGCCCCACCGTAAGGACGCGGCCCGCAACTACGACGCGCTGATCACGGCCGCCCGCGAGGCGTTCGCCGAGCACGGCTCGGACGTCTCCCTGGAGGACGTCGCCCGCCGCGCGGGGGTCGGTATCGGGACCCTGTACCGGAACTTCCCCACCCGTCGCGACCTCTTCGAGAGCGTCTACGCGGACGAGGTCAACGCGCTGTGCCGGGCCGCCGTGGAACTCGGCGGGCAGGAGCCGTGGCAGGCCCTGACGTCCTGGCTGGACCGCTTCACCGGCTACATGGTCACCAAGCGGGCGGTGCGGGAGGCGCTCAACGACGAGTCGGAGATCTTCTCCGCCTGCCGGGACTCGATGTTCGCGGCCAGCGGTCCGTTGCTGGAGAGAGCCCAGCAGGCGGGCGTGGTGCGGACCGACATGGAGATCGGCGACCTGCTGAGAATGGTCTCCGGCATCACGGCCACCGCCTTCGAGGACGAGGCCCAGCGGGACCGGGTGATGGGGATCGCCCTGGACGGCGTGCGAACGGTGCGCTGAGCACCCGTCAGGCGCTCGGCGACCTGCCCTCGTACGCCGCCCGCAGCACTGCCAGCGCGTCCTCGGCCGTCACCGGCCGGGGATTGGCGTACGCCTGACCCGCCACCTGCTCGGCGGCCGCCGGCAAGTCGGCCTCCTTCAGACCGAGTTCGGCGAGGGAACGCGGTGCTCCGAGGCGCACGCCCAGATCCCGCACCGCGCCGGGCGCGTCGTCCGTGCCCAGCGCCCGGCCCACGGCGGCGACCGCCCGCGGCGCCGCCGGCGCGTTGAAGGCGAGGGCGTACGGCAGCACCACCGTGTGGGTCTCGGCGTGCGGGAGGCCGAAGGTGCCCCCGAGGACATGGCAGAGCTTGTGGTGCAGGCCCATGGTGGTGGCCCCGAGACAGGTCCCGCACAGCCAGGCGCCGTACAGGGCCCGGGAGCGGGCCGGCAGGGAGTCCGGGGCGGCGGCGACCGCGGGCAGCGCGTCCGCCATCGCCCGTACCGCCTCCTCGGCCGTCAGTGCGACCAGCGGCGAGCCGTCCGGGGCGTACAGCGCCTCGACCGCGTGGGCGAGGGCGTTGATCCCGCTGGTCACCGAGAGCGGGACGGGCAGGGAGAGGGTGAGCTCGGGGTCGTACACGACGCTGCGCGGCAGGACGACGGGGTCGCGGCCGGTGCGTTTGGCGCCGTGCTCGGTCAGGCCCCAGACGGGGGTCATCTCGGAACCGGCGTAGGTGGAGGGCACGGCGATCAGCGGGAGGCCGGTGCGCAGGGCGACGGCCTTGCCGAGGCCGATGGCCGAGCCGCCGCCGACGGCCACGCAGCCGTCGGCGCCCGCGGCCCGGGCCACCTCGACGCCCCGGTCGGCGACCGCCACCGGGACGTGCATCCTGGCCCCCGTGTGCAGTCCCGCGCAGGCCGGTCCGAGCGAGTCGGCGACCGCCCGCGCGGTGTCCGCGCCCCGCTCGCCACTGAGCACCAGCAGCCGACGCAGCCCCAGCCGCCGGGCCTCCTCGGCGGTCGCGGTGAGCGCGGCACCGGCCCGGAACACCACCCGCGCGGCCCACGTCTCGTGCACGAAGCCGGGATCCCCGGCGTCCGGCTGCCCGCCGCCGCGGTTCACGAGGGGTCCAGCACGAGGTCGAAGCGGGCGTGCCGGAAGGGGTTGGCCACCTCGAACTCCGCGGCCAGGGCCGGGTCGTCGGTCGGCGCGAAGTCCTTGACCAGGCTGTGCTTCACCGCGAACACGGCGTCCGAGTCCAGGTACGCGCCGCCGGCGACGAAGATGTGCGTGGTGACCGGTTCGTGTCCGTCGGCCGAGACGATGAAGTGGATGTGGGCGGGCCGGTAGGGGTGCCTTCCGGTGGCCTCCAGCAGGTCGCCCACCGGGCCGTCGGTGGGGATCGGGTAGGCGCTGGGCACACAGGTGCGGAACCAGAAGCGGCCCTCGGCGTCCGCGGTGAACAGCCCCCGCCCGTTGCCGGCCGGCTGGACCCCGGGCTGCTGCACGTCGTAGAAGCCGTGCGGGTCGGCCTGCCACACGTCCAGGACCGCGCCGGGCAGCGGGGTGCCGTCGGCGGCGCGGACGACACCGCTGACCACACAGGGTTCGCCGGTGCCGACGAGGTCGATGTCGGCGCCCAGCTCCCGCACCGGGGACTCGGTCATGTGGAAGGGCCCGAGGACGGTCGACTCGGTGCGCCCGGGAGCGCTGTGCCCGTTGATCTTCTCGACCAGCATGGACAGGCCCAGCACGTCGGAGAGCAGGATGAACTCCTGCCGGGTGTCCGTGCAGGTCTGCCCGGTCGCGGTGAGGAACGCGATCGCCGCCTCCCACTCGTCGCGGCTCAGCCGGGTCTCGCTCGCGAAGGCGTGCAGATGGCGGATGAGCGCGGTGAGCAGTTCGCGCAGCCGGGGGTCGTCGGTGCCCCGCAGACTCTCCACGGCCTCGGTGGTGACCGCGTCTTCGATTGTCATGCCGGCTCCTTGCCCGGAGGAACAGTGACCTTGAGTGATCGTAAACCCGTTCACCGTTCAGTGAACGTGATCCGGCCGTGGGTCTACTTGATGAACGCGTTGGCGACCACCACGACCACCCCCAGCAGCGCGTCGACCGCCCCGATGAGCACGGCCGCGAACCAACTCCGCCGTGACCGGCGGGCGGTGACGAGCCCGAGGCCGAACAGGATCACGATGTTCAGGATGAACGCCGGGTACTCGATGCCCTCGGCCGGCCACCAGCCCCAGCCGGCGCCCGCGAGCAGGAACACCGTGGGGAGCACGGCGGTGACCAGCGGCCATTCCTCGGCCAGGCTGTGCAGCACGTCCCAACTCCGCTGCGGGGTCCGCTCGGCGATGTAGTGGGCGTAGCCGTGGGCCAGCGCGGACGCGCAGGCGGTGACCAGCAGCCACACGGCGTCGTAGCGGCGGCCGGCGGCGGAGGTGTGACCGTACTGGCTGAGGGCGGCGACCATCGAGCAGGCCAGCACGGCGCCGTAGACCCCGCCGAACAGGATCGCCTCACGGGTGTCGTGCGAACGCGGCCGGGGCGTGGCCGGCGTCGGGTCAGCCATGCTCACCACGATCACTTGGGCCGCCCTCCCCCGCCAGTGGGGACAGATCGCCCCCGCCGTGCCCGACGGCACGACGGCACGACGGCACGACGGCACGACGGCACGACGAAGTGTCCTTGCACCAGGCCCGATGCCCGGCACCCTGTCCACGGTGCGGCGTCCGGCCGGCTCGCTAGGGTCGGCGCATGACGACGCCCAGCTTCGCCCTGCACATCCCCGACGCCGTACTCGAACCCGACCCGCTCGACCCGGCGCAGATCGTCTCCGGCACCCCCGAGGTGACCGGGAAGGTGGTCTGGGAGTCCGCCGACGGCAAGCAGGTCCGCGGCATCTGGCAGATCACCCCGGGGGTGGTCACCGACACCGAGGCCGACGAGCTGTTCGTGGTGGTCAGCGGCTCGGCGACGATCGAGGTCGAGGGCGGGGAGACGTTCCGGGTGGGCCCCGGCGACCTGGCCGTGCTGCGCGCGGGCGACCGGACGACGTGGACGGTGCACGAGACGCTCCGCAAGGCGTACGCGATCAGTCTCTGAGGGCCCCCTGCGAGGGTGCTCAGCGGGTCGGGGGCGTCGGCATGTTGTAGGGCGTGACCACCTGGATCGCCGACGGCAGCGTCGGGCCGGCCGGGGGCAGCGCGCCCTGGGCGCGCATCACCAGGTGGCAGGCCTCGCGCATGTCGTGGCGCAGGTCGTGGTGGAGGACGGCGGACAGCCGGTGCTCGCGCAGCAGGCGGGTGTTGTCGTGGTCGAGGTCGTGGGCGACGAACACCGCGCACTCGCGCCCCAGTTCGGCGAAGGCGCGCAGGGTGGCGATGTTGCCGCCGCCGATCGAGTAGACGGCCCGGATCTCCGGGTCGCGTTCCAGGGCGGCGCGGACCAGGTCGTACTGGGTGGCGTCCAGGCCCTGGCCCTCGGCGATCTCCACCAGGGTGCGCTCGGGGTGGGTGGCCCGCATGACGCCGCGGAAGCCCATCTCGCGCTCCTCCTCGTTGCGGAAGAAGCCGCTGCTGAGGCTGGTGAGGACGTTGCCCGGCCGGTCGCCGAGCCACTGGCCCATCAGATAGGCGGCGGTGGCTCCCGCGGCGCGGTTGTCGCTGCCGACGTACGCGAGCCGGCCGCTCGCGGGCAGGTCGGTGACCAGGGTGACGACCGGGATCTGCGCGGACCGCAGCCGCCCGACAGCGGCGGTGACCTCGGGGACGTCCGGTGCCTTGAGGATCACTCCCTGGGAGCCCCGCCGGGCGATCCGGTCCAGTGTCTGCACCAGTTCGGCGACCGGCCCGGTCTCCCGGAAGTGGAACCGGCAGCGCACCACCGCCGGGTGCAGCGACGGCAGTTCCGCCTCCAGCGCGGCCCGCACGGCGGTGGTGAACCGCTCGGGCGCGTGCATCACGATGTCGACCATGAAGGTACGGCCGACCAGCCGGACCTGGGTCCGCTGCCGGTCCAGGTCGGCGATCGCCTGCCGCACCTCGCGTTCGGTGCTCTCCCGCACCCCGCCCCGGCCGTTCAGCACCCGGTCCACGGTGGCCTCACTGAGACCGGCCTGACGGGCGATCTCACGGATGGGGAAGGGGTGGCCCACGGCCTGTCTCCTTGAGGGGTTTTTGATGGCCGGCTGCTGATTGTTCGAGGGGTTTGTACTGACAAGAATGACAGAGCCCCGCCGCTCCCGTGGCCGCACCCCCCTGGCCCCGCCCGCGGCCGTGACCGTGACCGTGACCGAAAGCAGGACACCGATGTCCCTAGCAGCCGAACAGGGCCGCCCCTGGCTGTCGCCGCAGGACTGCGACCTCGGCACGTTCCGCGACCTGGTCGAGCGGACCACCGACCCGGCCGACTACCCGCACGCGTCGGCCGTGGAGGACGGCGTCCTCGTCTACGACAGCGAGCGGCTGCGCGGCGAGGGGGCGTCGCACGGGCTGCGGACCGAACTGGTCCGCGCCCTGACGGACGGCCCCGGTGTCGTCGTCTTCCGGGGCGCGTTCCCCGATCCGGGGGTGGTCGACCGGGCCACGGCGGTGTTCGAGGCGCTGCTCTCGGAGCAGCGCGAGTCGGGGGCGCGGGCCGGCGACCACTTCGCGAGGCCGGGCGCCAACGAACGGGTGTGGAACGCCCTGGAGAAGGCGGCGCTGTACGACCCGGAGGCGTTCGCCGACTACTACGCCAACGACGTCGTGGCGCTGGTCTCACTGGCCTGGCTGGGCCCCGGCTACCAGATCACCTCCCAGGTCAACGTGGTCAACCCGGGCGGCGCGGCGCAGACCGCGCACCGCGACTACCACCTCGGTTTCCTCTCCGACGAGCAGGCCGAGGCCTATCCGGCGCACGTGCACCGCCTCTCCCCCGTGCTCACCCTGCAGGGCGCGGTCGCGCACTGCGACATGCCGGTGGAGTCCGGGCCGACCATGTACCTCCCCTACTCCCAGACCTACGAGCCGGGCTACCTGGCCTGGCGGCGGCCGGAGTTCCAGGCCTACTTCAAGACCCACCACGTGCAGCCGGCGCTCGCCAAGGGCGACGCCGCGTTCTTCAACCCGGCGCTGTTCCACGCGGCCGGCACCAACCGGACCCTCGACGTGCGCCGGACGGCCAACCTGCTCCAGGTGTCCTCGGCCTTCGGCCGGCCCATGGAGACCGTGGACCGGGAGGCGGTGGTCAACGCGGTCTACCCGGTGCTGCGCCGGCGCCGCTCGGAGGGCGCGGGCGAGACGTGGCTGGAGCACGTGATCGCCGCGAGCGCCGAGGGCTATCCGTTCCCGACCAACCTCGACAGTGATCCGCCGGTCGACGGCATGGCTCCGCCCTCGCAGGCGGACCTGGTGCGACGGGCGCTGCGGGAGGACTGGCTGCCGCGGGTGCTGCGGGACGAACTACGGGCCGCCGCGGCCCGGCGCGAGAGCTGAAAGGGCGATGATCACATGGGACTCCTCGACGACAAGGTCGTCCTCGTCAACGGCGGCAGCCAGGGCGTCGGCGCGGCCGTCGCGCGGGCCGCGGTCCGTGAGGGCGCGACGGTGGCCGTGACCGGCCGCCGCCCGGAGCCCGGCGAGGCCCTGGTGGCCGAACTGTCGGCCGCGGGCGGCAAGGCCCTGTTCGTGCGCGCCGACCTCGCCGACGCCGAACAGGCCGGGTCCTCGGCGGCCGAGGTGATCGGCGCGTACGGCCGGATCGACTGCCTGGTCAACGCGGCGGGGCTCACGTCCCGGGGCACCCTCCTCGACACCACGCCCGAGCTGTTCGACCAGCACGTCGCGGTCAACCTCAGGGGACCGTTCTTCGCGATGCAGGCGGCGGTCGCCGACATGGTCGGCCGCAAGGCGCCCGGCACGATCGTCAACATCATCACGTTCGACGCCCACGGCGGGCAGCCGTTCCTCGCGCCGTACGTCGCGGCCAAGGCCGGTCTGATCGGCCTGACCCGCAACGCGGCGCACGCGCACCGGTGGGACCGGGTGCGGATCAACGGGCTGAACATCGGCTGGACGGCGACGGAGGGGGAGGACGCGACGCAGCGGGCGTTCCACGGGGCGGGGGACGACTGGCTCGAGGACGCCGCGGCCAAGGTGCCGATGGGCAGGCTGGGGCAGCCGGACGAGATCGCCGACTTCGTGGTGTTCCTGCTGTCGGAGCGGTCGGGAGTGGTCACCGGATCGGTGATCGACTGGGACCAGAACGTCCTGGGGGGTCTCGGCTAGAAGTCCGCCGCCCGCACAGCCCCGCGCCCCTTCGAAGGCGCCTCACCATCCAGCAGTCAAGGAGTGACACCCCCATGCGTATCGGAATCCTCGGCCTCGGCCGCATCGGCGCCTTCCACGCCGAGACCCTCTCCGGGCTCGACGCCGTCGAGTCGCTCGTCCTCACCGACCCGTTCGCGGACGCCGCGAAGGCCGCCGCCGAGAAGTTCGGGGGCGAGGTCGTGGACTCGCCCGAGGCGCTGCTCGCCGCCGGGGTGGACGGCATCGTCGTGGCCGCCGCCACCGACGCCCACCCCGCCCTGATCCTGGCCGGTGTCGAGGCCGGCGTCCCGGTCTTCTGCGAGAAGCCCGTCGCCAAGCACATGAGCGACGGCGTCGAGGTCCTCAAGGCCGTCCAGGGCAGGGGCGTGCCCATCCAGATCGGGTACAACCGGCGTTTCG
>NZ_JBEYJU010000176.1:0-8867 GCF_040703965.1 Streptomyces sp. NPDC006655
CCGAGCACCACAGCCCACCACGGCCAGACACCCCGACAGTCCGGCTGGCCGGGCCCACCAGAGCCACCTCCACCAGCCGGAAAACAACCTAAATCACCGGTATTGACCCTAGCGTGCTCAGTCACATGCGGGACGCCAGGGCCACGGGCCGGTGGACGGTAGCAACAGTCCGTCCGCCAGCCCGTGGCGTGTGCAGGCGGTGTCGCAGGACATCTTCACGCGGACGCGAGCGGGCGTGTGTGGTTGGTTGGGAACGTCAGCGCCTCTGCGAGCGGCGACGTCCGGGAAACGGAGCGCCGGTCCTGCATACCTGGCAATTTGGGCTGCGTGAGAACGTCGCGGAAGCCGGTCAGGTCAGCCGGGTCACCGCGTAATCGAAGGTAGTCCCGGTGACGGTGTACGTGGCCGTCTGACCGTTGTCGCAGTAGGAGACGTAGGAGCTGCCGAACTCCTTGGTCCCACCGACCGCCCCGACATACGGACGGACGTCGGTGCCCTTCGGCCACGCCGTGGTGGACAGGTCGATGACCCTGGTCTGGTTGATCGGGTACTCGTCGGTCAGGGCCGACTGCTCCCCGGTGCGGGCGGTGGGGGCCCAGGAAAGAACGAAGCCGGCATTGTTGACGACAGCCACCTTCTGCACGCACGGCTGGGCCTGCGCGGGCGCCGCCACCGCGGTGACCGAGGGCAGGGCGGCCATCGCCGTCGCACTCACCAGGATCGCGGCCGACCGGCGGCCTAACAGGGTCCGGTACATGATCGAAACTCCCTCCCGGCCGGGACCGTCCCAGCCGGCGGACCGTCGAGTTGCCCGACGAGCCATCAGAAAACCTCTGGGATGGATGAGTTGAGAGCGACTTGCCTCTCGATGAGGGGATGCCGTTTTTGCTGACGAGTCTGTCGTCCCCACGGCACTCGCGGACTGGGCCCGCGACCGCCTCTCAGGGTGATGACAACCCCTCTACGCCTCCTCTCGCGCGCCCTGGTCCTGGTGCAGGTGGCGGGTGGGCAGCAGGACAGCTATGAACCTCACCAGGGATATGAGTAGTTCGACCACCCGGGAAGTCTGCCGCATTTCGCCGAGCGATTCGTGATCTTGGTCGTACCAACAGCCATCGCTGTTCGAGAGGCCGCCGCAGGGCAGGGTCGGCACTACCCGCTGCGGCAGCCTTCGCGGGTGAGGTCAGGAGGCGGGCCGGTAGGTGGCGGCCGGACCGATCGCGCCGGACCCGAACTTCTCCCGGATCCGGTCGGCCGCTCCCTCGGCGGTGAGGCGTGCGTGCCGGGCGGCGTCGAGGCTGAGCTGTTCGGCGGCCTGGTCGCCGTCGGCCAGGTCCTCTGCGCGCAGGGCGAGCGCGGTCAGCCGACCTCAATGTGGGCCTGCGCCGTCCATGAGCTGGTAGGTGAGCCGGCGCAGGTGGTCCTCGTACCCGGAGACGGCGGGCCTTCTCCCACGCCGGGCCGTCGGCTTCTGGTCTGCCGCTGGGGCTTGCGGCGGGTTGGTCTCGAGCGCCGTGCGCGGGCCACTTCACGGCGTAGTTCCCCGCGGCCCTGGACGTAGAGAGCCTGGTAAGCCGTCTCGTGGACCAGGTGCGTCTCCGGCCGGTCGGGAAACTGTGCCTTCAGAGCGTGGCATGACTGTTCCGGGCTCCACCGGCGGTCCAGGCCGGTCTGGACGAAGTCCCGCAGCTCAGGGTTCTGGTGGATCTTCCGCGGCTTGCGGCGGGGCCGGCGAGGTTCCGTGCGGGCCTGCACGGCACAGGGCCGGTAGTGCCACTGGCCGGTGGGGCTCGTTGTCCGGTTGCGGCGGGTCTCGCGGCTGACGGTGGACGGGCTGCGGCCCAGTTCCGCGGCAACGGCCCTGACCGCCGCGTTTTCCCGTATCCGGTCAGCGATGTAGATCCGCTCGTCCTGGCTCAGGCACCGCGAGGAGGCAGCAGACGGCGGCGCCACCGGACGAACCGGTGGCACCGCCTTGTTCTGGCCGGACGGCCCACGACCGTCACGCCAGCGTCTGCCGGTCGTCGAGTTCACCCCGACGATCCGGCACGCATCTTCGTTGGTTACGCCCTGCTGCATGAGCGGGAAGTATGCAGCTCGCTCAGCAGGGAGCTTCTTGCGGGCCTGAGGGCTCCGTACCTTCCGAACCTCGAAGTCCAACGCATCCCCTGAACTGGGGTGTTGCGACGACCGCTAGAACGGAAGGCCCCGGGATGCCGGGCCTTACCGAGGCGCGATCAGACGGGGCGGATGTTCTCCGCCTGCGGGCCCTTCTGGCCCTGCGTGACGTCGAACTCGACCTTCTGGCCCTCCTGCAGCTCACGGAAGCCCTGGGCGGCGATGTTGGAGTAGTGGGCGAAGACGTCGGGGCCGCCACCCTCCTGCTCGATGAAACCGAAGCCCTTCTCGCTGTTGAACCACTTCACAGTGCCCTTGGCCATGACTGTCTCCTTCGAGGGAAACCGGGCGTGCACCCTGCACGCACGGGAGGTGATCGCCCTGGTCCGGAGAGACGCTGAACAGCAGGAACGCCCGTGATGGCGATCACGGGCGAACGGAACTTCGGAACCACGACTGCTTACTCACAACGCTATAACGACGTGGCGGCAGCGGCTACCGATAACGCGCCAGCATCAGGACCCGTTCCATCGGCGTTCCCGGCATGGTCACCCCGCGACCGGGCTTTGTCTCCGCCTTGCCGGCAAAGAGCAGGTGACCGCGGAACGTGCTCACTCCGGCCTCGGACAGTCGGGGTGAGCCGAAGTGGTCAGCTCAGCGTGCAGAGCTTCACCGGGATCACGCACGCCAGTCGCCCGCGACTCTTCTCGGGAGCGCTGTCGGCAGGCGGGGCGGGAGCTTCAGGCCCCGGCGGCCGTGACGACGGCGTCGGTGGCGAAGCCGAGGACGAGGCCCAGCAGGACGCACCAGGTGGTCAGGGTCTTCAGTGCGGCCCTGCGGGCAACGGCCAGCAGTTCGATGACCACGTAGAGGATCGACCCCGCGGCCAGACCCAGGAAGGCGATCGACACGGTGTCGTTGACGAGGTGCTGGCCGACCACGGTGCCGAGGAAGGTCGGGCCGCCGCCGATCAGGCCGAGCAGCAGCAGCGTGGCCCATGAGGGGCGTTCGCCCTCGGCGGCCAGCGGGGCGACGATGCCGAACCCTTCGGTGGCGTTGTGCAGACCGAAGCCGATGATGAGGAGTACGGCGAGGGAGAGTTCGCCCTGTGCGGCGGAGTTGCCGATGGCCAGGCCCTCGGCGAAGTTGTGCAGGCCGATGCCGGTGGCGATCATCAGCGCGAGCGAGCCGGCCTGGCTGCGAACTCTGGGGGCCAGCTCGGCGGATGCGGCTGCACCGGGGCCGACGGGCCGCGCAGCCGAGGCCGCACGGCGGGCGATCCAGCCGTCGTAGTACACGAGGCTCATCAGCCCGGCTCCGAGGCCCACGGCCAGGGTGAGGCCCCCGGAGGCCACGGTCCCCCAGTCGTGCTTGCCCAGTGCTCCGTCGACCGGCTCCCAGGCGTGTGTCAGGACGTCCCAGACCAGGAAGATCAGGATGCCGATGGCGACGGCGTTCAGACCTGCGCGCAGTCGCGGTTTCGGGTTGCGCAGACGGCCGAGGGGCAAGCCGAGGTAGATGGTGAACCCTGCGATGGCGCCGAGCAGGACTACCTGGGAACCGGACATTAGGGGGACTCCAGTGGGATGAGCGAAGAAGTGCACCCTGAAGCTAGATGAGGATAGCCTTGCCTAATAGATCTCTGCGGGTCGATTTTGAGAAGACTTGGCGAATTCGTTACGCTCCGGCAAATGAGCGGGCCCCGCTGGTCTCGTCCGGCGCGGCGGCGGAGCCTAGCGGCGATGCTCCGCCGCCGCGACACCAGTCAGCGCGGGCGCCAGCCCCGGCCGAGTACGGCGGAGCAGACCAGCAGGACGAACATGGACGGGAGACGTTGACCCGTAGCGTCGCCCTCATCGTCCTCGCCGACGCCGAAAGCCACGCCGACCTCGGCAGGGTCCTGGCGGTCGACGTCTCACCGTGGCTGCTGCCGGACGCCACGACGTGCCCGGACCGCTCCTTCTGCCACACCTAAGGCCGGGGTGATGCCAAGCACCAGATGATCCCGGGCTGGCCGTACTCGGTCGTGGCCGCGTTGGAGACCGGCCGCACCTCGTGGACCGCCGTGCTGGATGCGATCCGCCTTCAGCCCGGCGCCGACCTCGCCGCCGTCACCACCGCCCAGATCCGCGAGGTCGTCGAGGGGCTCATCGCCGCCGGGCAGTGGCACGAGGGAGACCCGGAGATCCTGGTGGTACTCGACTCCGGGTACGACGCCCCGCGCATCGCGCACCTGCTGGGCGCCCTGCCCGTCGAGATCCTCGGCCGGCTGCGCTCGGACCGGGTCATGCGCCGCCCCACCCTGCCGCGGGTCTACGACCCTCAGGGCGGCCGACCGCCCAAGCACGGCAGCGAGTTTGCCTTCGGTGACCCGGCCACCTGAGGCGACGAGCAGACCGTGACGGTCGCTGATACCCGTCTTTACGGAAAGGCCACCGCGCAGGCATGGGACCGGCTGCATCCGCGGCTGACGAGACGGGCAGCCTGAGCAGTGGGTTGGGACTCGAAACTTGCACCCCGTCAAGGGGCGGGCCGCCGCGCTGGGTGCCCAGACCGGGCTGTGCGTGCACATGCTGGCCGCCGCCGTCGGGCTGTCGTTGATCGCTGCCCGTTCCCCGGTGGTCTACGACGGCATCAAGCTGCTGGGCGCGGCCTACCTGGTCTACCTGGGGATCCGGGCGGTCGCGGCCGCCCGGCGCACGGCCCACGAACGGCGCGCGGGAAGGGAATTTACCGGCGGGCCGCATGACACGAGCGCGCTGCGGGCCTCGACGGGAGACGGGCCGACCCGTGGCCGGTGGCGGCCCGGCTTCACCCAGGGATTTTTCACCAACGTGCTCAACCCCAAGGCGGCGCTGTTCTTCCTCAGCATCCTTCCGCAGTTCGTCCACGGCGGCGGCTCGACAACGCGGCAGATCTTCTTCCTCGGCATCCTGGACGTCCTGACCGGCGTCGTCTACTGGTTCGCTCTGGCCGCCGTCGCCGCACGTCTGCGCGCCCTGCTCGCCCGTCCGAAGATCCGCTACCGCTGGGAGCTGACGACCGGCTGGCTGTTCATCGCCATCGGTATCGGCGTCGCGGCGGCCTCCTGACACCACAGAAGCACAGAACGCCGCGGTCGCCGTGGCGCTGCACGTCACGGCCGTACCGACGGGGGCGGAGATCATGCGGACGCTGGTACGCGGCGGGCGTGGCCGGGTGGCCGGGCCCGCCGTCACCCAGGTGCTGCTGTGGCTCGGCGGACGACGGACGACGGACGGGGATCAGGCGACGGCCCAGTCGCGCAGCTGGCTGGCGATCCGGGTGACACCAAGCGTCCGGGAGGCCGCGTCGCGTACGAGGGCGACGGCCGCCATGTGCGGGTAGTGGATTGCGGGTGTGTCGTCCTTCCCTTCGTCGTCGGGGCCGGCCCCGCTTCCATGGCTGGCGCCTGCCGGGCCGGAAGAACGTCCTCGGCCGCTTCCGTTGTGCCGGGGATGTGGGACCGTCCAAGGGTGTGGGCCCAGGCCTGCGCGATCTCGCGACGCAGATCGTCGGCAGCCGTACGGACCTGACCGAGGTCGCTGAGCATGCGTTCCTGCCGTCGGCTCAGTTCGCGGTTCTCCTCCCGCACACCGGTCGTGCTGCAGGTGACGTGCTCCAGGACCTTGCTGTGCCGACCCACCTGCACCTGGTGCAGCGCCGTGATCCCGGCATGGGGGTCGGCGAGCATCCGGCGGATCTCGCCGAGCTCACCGAAGATCTTCTCGATGCCCCGTCGTGCCACGCGCCCTCCCTTCGCGATGACCGGAACATCCCTTCCGCCCGAAAGACCTCAAAGCGCCGCCAGCACAGATGAGTGCGCATCCGAGGGCGATGAAGGCTTCGTGGATGTCGTCGCGGGTCTCCCAGCGGATCCGCAGGCGACGGAACCAGTGCAGGTGAGCGAACGCGCGCTCCACGAACCAGCGTTGAGTGCCCAGGCCGCCCAGCATCATGTCCAGGTCAGAAGCCTGGCGCCCCGAAATGGGAGTGCAGGAGAGCCATCGCGCTGCGATACTGCGCCGATGATCAACGTGCCTACTGCTGTGCTGGATTCGTTGTACGGGCTCGCGTTCGGCGACGCCTTCGGTGACCGCTGGTTCGGCATCCTGCGCACGCATGGTGCGGCAGCCCTGGAGGCGCGGACGCTGCCCCCGGAACCGCTGTGGCGGTGGAGTGACGACACCGCTCAAGCGCTGGTTCTCGTCCGGGAGCTCGTCGAGGGCGGGGGGATCGTCGACCAGGACCGCCTGGCCCTGCGCCTCGCGGCGGCCTACGCCGAGGACACGCACCACAACTATGGGGCCTCCATGCATGACGTGCTGCGCCGGATCGATGCGGGCGAACCCTGGCAGGAGGTGGTCGCCGGACAGTTCGGCGGCCGGGGCTCCTGGGGCAACGGCGCGGCCATGCGCGCCGCCCCGCTCGGTGCCTGGCACGGCGCCGACCTCGATGTGGTCGCTGAGCAGGCCGCCCGCCAGGGTGCGGTCTCACACCACCACCCGGAGGCGGTCACCGGAGCGGTGGCGGTCGCCCTGGCCGCGGCGCTGGCGACCCGCAGCCGGGGCGGGCCCGCCCCGGCCAGATCGGACTTCCTTCAGGCAGTCGCCGAACGACTCCCCGACAGCGACGTCCGGTCGGGAGTGCGGATCGCGGCCCGGATGCCCGAGCGCACCTCGGTTCGGCACGCCGCGGAGGTCCTGGGCTCCGGCTACCGGATGTCGGGGCCCGACACCGTCCCGTACGCCCTGTGGTGCGCGGCGGGGCACCTCGACGACCTGCACGAGGGCCTGTGGGTCACGGTCGCCGGGCGCGGCGACATCGACACTACCTGCGCCATCGCGGGCGGGGTCATCGCCGCCCGCACCGGCGTCGCCGCCCTTCCTCCTGCATGGCACGAGGCATGTGAACCGCTGCCCCCGGTCGTGACGCAGTAAAAACTCCAAAGCAGCCTGGTAATGGGGCTGAAAAAATCTGCCCGCCGGGCGCCGGCATGTCCGGCTCTGCGATGTGGATTCGCAGCAGGCAGCTCGCCTGGTGCTCAGGCGGCGAAGCCGAGGTTGGTGACGTACTCGTACTGGCCCCACTGGGAGCCGAGGTCGACCACGGCGTCGTCGACCCACGCGGTGTCGAGGGCGTCGTCGTCACCGGCCGCCCAGGCGGCGACGATCCGGTCCCAGTGCCGCACGTTCAGGGTCCGGTACTCCACGGGCCGCATGTGGGGCCGGGAGACCTGTGACTCGTTGAGCGGGTGGAACTCGACGCGGGTGCCGCGGCCGTCGCGGTTGAGGCAGGCGAGGAGGTAGCGGGCGACGTTCTCGCGGCGGACCGCGCGGTAGGCCTGCTCGATCGCGGCGAGGTTCGCGCGGGAGGGTAAGCAGGCCACGGCGGGCGGTGATGGGGGTGGCGATGTAGCCGGCGAGGGCGTCCAGCTGGCGGGCGACGGCTTCGTGGCCCTTGATGCCGCGTGCGCCGAACTTGCCGAAGTCGAGGTTGCGTTCGGGCATGTCATCAGGCCTTTTCCGGGGTCGTCGCGGGGGTGGTGTCGCCGACGGTGTAGACGTCCTTGACCTTGACCTCGGTCACGCCGCGCCCTTCGGGGAAGACAGCGCGCCAGTCACCGGTCACGTGCAGTTCGTCGGTGCCCATGGCGCGGACCACCAGGAGGCCTTCGTCGTAGGCGCGGTGGGCCTTCCACCACAGGTTGGCGAACGCCTGGCTGCGGATGAGGTGCATCCAGTCGGTGCGGTACATCGCGCGGTTGTAGTTCGACTCGCCGAGGGTCGAGACGAACTTGCTGTACATGGCCTTGACGTATTCCAGGGTGACGTCGTCGCCGTCGGCGATGGCCTGGTCCCGGGCGTCTTTCAGCGTGATCCGGAACTTCTCCAGCAGGCCCTCGGTGGCCCTGGCGGTCCACGACTCATGGATCACCGGGGGGGTCGCACAGGGCGTACTTCGGGCCGGAGATCCGCAGCAGCAGCCGCAGGTGGGCTCCGTGACCCACAGCGGTACCGGTTCGTCCCGCTGCCCGATCGGGTTGGGGAGGTAGGCGTCGTGGTCACAGTCGGGCGGCGTGATCAGGTGGACCCCGGCACGGCGCCGGTCGTGCCGGCCGCCCTCGGAGCGCTCCAGTTGCCCGAGCGGCAGAAGCGTCTTCAGCGCGCTCAGGTAGGCGCCGTTGAGGTCCAGCGCGGTCACTTCGTGGACACCGGCCGGGAGTTCGGGGCGGGTCCACTTGGGGCGGGCCTCCCAGATCTGGTCGGCGTCGCGCGCGGACTGTTTGCGCAGGACGTCGGGCAGCCAGGGGTGCGCGACGATGTCGTACCGGCCGCCGATACGGGACTGGTCCAGCAGGTCCATCGCGTCCGGGATCGCCCGCTTCACCAGGGCCGCCGTCGCCGCCTCGACGTCACCGGAGTGCTCGCCGAGGTGATCCGGCCGGCCAGCGGACCCGGGGCGTTGGCGGGCCTGACCCGGCGCCCGGCCGCAACGACCTTCACCCCGCGCGCAGCCTGCCCCACCACGCCGCCGGCCCCGCCGTGATCGGCTGGCTGACCCACTTCGTCGCTCTCGGCCACGCCTTCGTGCTGTTGGCGCTGCTGTGCGTGACCACCGCCGTGGGCGCCCGCGTCCTGCGCACCGAGCCCGCCCTCGTCCGCCGGAGCGAAGGGGCGCCGCCAGCCGCCCGGCGCGGCGGTCGCCCACCTCGGGATCACGGGGCTCGC
>NZ_JBEYJU010000177.1:0-8656 GCF_040703965.1 Streptomyces sp. NPDC006655
TGCAGATGTCGCAATCCACACCAGGCCAGAAGGCCCTCACCCATTTCAAGATCTCTCAGCCGAGAACTGCGTCACCAACCTCCGTGGACAGAACAGCTAGGGCGCAGCAAGACCTCAACGGACCCGAAGTCCCGGGACTCCAACATGATGCCCGCAGCGCACCGTAAATTCGTACGGCGTCGCCAGACCCGCGCTGTTAGCATCCCTCGGCTCAGCAAGATCTCAGTGTCCAGGGAGGGGTTCTCGTCGTGAAGGCCAGGAAGAGACCGTGGAGATTCGGACTGCTCGCCGCAACCGTGGGAGGGATGCTGCTCGGTACGCTGGCGGCCGGACCGGCGCAGGCGGAGAACGGACAGCAGCGGACCGGGATCCAACTGACGGCGCTGTCCGTCGAGTCAAGCACCGTCGACGCCTCCTCCGGCGACGGCACGGTCACGATCGACTGGACGGTCCAGGACGGTGACACGGCGGCCACCGACATGTTGGGGTCCCTCACCGTGCAGCAGGTCGGGACCGACGGACGTCTCGTCGGGGCGCCGCAAGCCCTCACGTTCTCTTTCCAGCCGGAGTGGCCCTACCAGGCGAACCCGGTCGACGGCAGCATGGCGTCCGCGCACTACAGCTACGCCTTCCCCGTACCGCAGTACGCCCGTCAGCCCATGGCCCGATGGGCCGTGGTGAGGGCCGAGGCCAAGGACGACCGGGGCGCCACACTGACCGTGGGGCGGCAGAGGCTGGCCAAGTACGGGGCAGAGTTCACCGCCACGCACCTCGTCGACTCGACCGGGCCGGCCTACGACCAGCTCGGACAGGTGCTGGACCAGCCGGAATACCTGTACAACGCCGATGCCTCCGTCACCGCACGGTACCGGCTGAACATCACCGACGACGAGTCCGGGTTCTTCCGTGGGCGGCTCGTCCTCGCCGGCCCGCAGGGCGCGACGGTG
Source organism: Streptomyces sp. NPDC006655 (assembly GCF_040703965.1). NCBI lineage: Bacteria > Bacillati > Actinomycetota > Actinomycetes > Kitasatosporales > Streptomycetaceae > Streptomyces > Streptomyces sp. NPDC006655. The sequence goes on from NZ_JBEYJU010000177.1 coordinate 948, forward strand.
AGCGGAACGTTTCGGCTGGTGCCGAACACCGACGGTTCACAGCAGTGCGGAGACTACCCCGGTTACGACAGCCATGACGTCTGGTGCACGGTCGACGTCACCATCCCCGCCGGCGCCCCCGCCGGGACCTGGTCCGTCTCGCGGCTCAGGCTGACCGACGCCTCGGGAACCGTCAGCGTCTTCCGGGGCCTCTCCCAGGACCCGGTGCACGTCACGCAGAACGGCACGCTGCGGGCGACCGACTTTGCCATCAGCCCCAGGCAGTACAACAACTGGAACGGCACCGCGCGGCTGGCGGTCACCATGAAGCCAGCCGGCTTTCGCGACGGGATCGCCTCCGTGACGGTGCTGCTGGACGGTTGCGGCGGGTCGGTCACGAAGAACCCCGAGATCGCGGACGACGGCTCGATCTCAGTGGCGGCCACTGTGCCGCCCGTCTACACCAGGAAGTGCGCGGTCACAGGGATCGGCATCACCGACGGCGCCGGTGACACCGCGGCGTACGGCCCGGATTTCCACGGGCCGGCGTTGGACCTGGTCGCCACCCAGATCCCCGACACGGCGGCACCGGTGGTGAACTCCGCCTCGCTCGATGTCACGTCTGTACCCGCCAGCACCCTGCGGCGCAACGCCGTACTGACCCTGGACGTGACGTCGTTCGTGGGCGTCAACCGCTTCAGCCTCACCGTGTACGACGCATCCGGGGACCCGGTCGGCGGCATGTCCGGCGGCATCAGCTCCGTGACGAACGGCCCGCTCGAGCTGCAGGTGCCCCTGTACGAGGGCCTCACGCCCGGCGTGTACACGGTCGGTTTCACGCTCACGGACGCGGGTGACCTGTACAGCCAGTACGGCTACCCCAACGGCGTCGGTCTGCCCGTGCCCGGCGGACCACTGCGCATCACGGTGACCGACGACTGACGGGCGGCGTGCGGGGGTGGTCACAGGCGGCTGCCCCCGTGCCGGTGAGCAGTTCGGCGGAGAGCCGCCGGAGGCGGGCCGCGCCCGCTGTGTGGCCCGCACACGCAGTGCTGCCCCCCGGCTCCGGCTTCGGGCATGGCCGCCAAGCGGCCGGTGGCGCGGTCCGTGCCGCCGCTGTGAGCGCCCCGACTCGGGTCCAGGCCATGTGCAGCGTGTGTGGGCGACGGCCGCCGGCGATGTCGCGGGTGGAGTTCTGTTTCACCTGCTGGCCGGGCGGCCCGGTCGTCCCGCCGCCGTGTCTGCGTTGCGGTTCACGCCGCCTGTACTACGCGCCAGGGTTGTGCGAGGTCGACCGGGCGACGTGTCTCGACGTCGACGAGCACGGTGCTGGATCGACGTCGACGAGCACGGTTCCGTAGACACGACCCTGGCGCTGGGCGTACTCGTCCACGCCGACCACGCGGGGTACTGCGGTGGCGGGGTCTGGAAGCGAGGCGAACAGCCTCAACAGGGTGTTCCGTGACCGAAACCTTGAGGGCGTCCGTCATCCGGGCGCCGGCCCGGCCCGCGAGCGCGAGACCGACCGACCGACCGACCGACACCAGCGTCGACCGCAGCCGCTCGGTCCGTCGCCCGAACCTGCGGGTGAGGCCGGGTACTTGCTCGGCGAAGGTCATGCGCTCGCAAGATTCCTTCTCGCAGACGAACCTCCGCATCCGTAACGACACCACGACGCACTTGCCCGCCGTCGGTAGATCACGAGGAAATCGCAGACAGGAGCCACGAATTCGCCCCGACCAGCACCCGCACCCCGGACAGGCCGCCCGTCCTGCGGTCGTACGGGCCTTGACCCGGACGACCGTGTCGATCACCTCGACCGATTCCACCAACACGCCCTCGACCGAGGAAAACAGCAGCTCGTTCAACTGCCGGAGCACTTTGTTCACGGCGAATGACTGTCGACCACACCACCGTCCAGCCAGGCGGTTTTCGGGCGGACTTCAGTGGTCGCAGGCGGTCTGCGCGCATGGCTGGCCGGCCGCGTATGAACCTGGCTCCACTCTTCAGGTCCCCTTGAAATCGATCATCAGGGAACCGGGAGGCGCTCTACCGGCGGATCGCCGAAATCAGTCCGCCGGGCCGCTCCTCGCGCTGCGGCGGGGTGCTGATCGGGCGGCCGTAGGCGGCAGCGCGTTCGCGCAGGGTGTGGCAGCTGGCCTCCCAGCCGTGTCCGGCGAGCCAGCCCACCGGGTCGTCGGGCATCTCCGAGAGCCACATGGATGCCGCCGATGATCGCCGTGGTGGTGCTGGCTGCCTCCGTCCACGACAACGCCTTCGGCACCGCCCTGCTCGACAAGGTCGCTGCCAGTGCCGCCGGCACCGTGACGAAGGCCCTGGTGGACCAGGGATTCAAGAAGACCGTCGTGGACCACGGCAGGCAGGTGGGCATCGAGGTCGAGGTTGTCGAGCGCAACCCTGCCGATGCCGGGTTCGTCCCGCAGCCGATCCGGTGGCGCGTGGAGCAGACGAACGGGATCTTGATGCTGCACCGGCGGCTGGTGCGCGACTACGAGCACCGCCCGTCCTCGGCCGAATCCCGGGTGTACTGGGTGATAAGCGACGTGATGACCCGTCGGCTGACGGGCAGCGCGACCCTATCCTGGCGCGGCGGACGACCGGTGGGGAACTGACCCTGGGTGCGGTCTGGCACGACTGGAGGAGCGCGAGCGGGAGATCGCCGCGCAGGCCGAGCAGATCACGCAGCTCACCGCTGTGCTGGATTTGGGTCTCTGTCCGGAAACCTCGGGGGCGCCTCAGAAAGCAGGCGCCCAGTCGCCCCTCGGGTCGGTGGTCTGACCCACCTCGATCAGGTGGCCGTCGGGATCGCGGATGTAGCAGCGGATCTCGTACGGGTGCTGCTTCGGCGGCGTCAGGAACTGAGCACCCCGGGCGCTCCACTCGGCGTACACCGCCTCGATGTCCCTGACCCGGAAATTGAGGAAGCTGTTGACTCGGTCGGGATCGCGCGGCGTCTTCAGCGTGACCGTCGGCTTGTCGTCGGTCGGACCGCCACCGGCGTTGATGACGATCCAGGTGTTGGACAGAGCGACGACGGTCGGTACTCCGCCAAAGATCGTGGTGCCGCCGAGCACCTCGGTGTAGAAGCGCCGGGAGCGCTCTACATCGTCCGGGGCGATGAAGTGTCCCAGCAGGACCCCATCGATGGGCGGCGGGAGCTCGACCATCTGACACCCCCACTGGCTTGTGTCATCCCACTGACGACCGGATCGAAGTAGACATGACCCTCTGCATGCATAGCATTACCTTGCGACAGCTTGTTCTCTGAAATTCCGATCCTCTTCTCGGCCCAGATCGGGCTTCCATCTCCCGCGATTCGCGGGCAGGTGGGACTCGCCGAGTGTGGCCGGGACCCCGGCATTCACTCCGAATCGCCAGCGCGCGTACTTGACGGCCAGTGAGCGGGCGACCAGTCTCCCTCGGGGTCGGTAGTCTGTCCTACTTCGATCAGGTGGCCGTCGGGATCGCGGATGTAGCAGCGGATCTCGTACTCGTGCTGTTTCGGCGGTGTCAGAAACTGGGCGCCCCGGGCGCTCCACTCCGCGTACAAGGCGTGGACGTCCTTGACCCGGATATTGAGGAAGCTGCTGACCCGGTCGGGATCGCGTGGCGTGGCCAGGGTGACCGACGGCTTGTCGTCGGTCGGGCCGCCGCCGACATTGATGATGATCCAGCTGTTGGCCAGGGCGACATAGGTCAGCCCTCCGGGGCCGGAGTAGGCCACCCGGCCGCCGAGTACTTCGGTGTAGAAGCGCCGAGAGCGCTCGACATCGTCCGAGACGATGAAGTGGGCCAGCACAATTCCTTCTGGCGGTGGGGGGAGCTCGGCCATCTGGTACCTCCGCAGGTCGGTCTCATAGCCCGTTGACCGCGAGGCCTGCAGGCGGCGTTGACATGAGCGGGATTCAACGTTGCTCCAGCATTCCCTCGAAGAAGCCAATAATTCACGGCATCACCCTTCCGGCAGATGCGCGGGCTGTCGCCGCAAGTCACCGAACGCAGGCACTGGCCGGGGCCGCTCGGCCAGGATCGCGTTGTGAGGCGCCTTCAGAAGGTGGGTAACGGCTGGCGGACCTCGCGCACCCGTCGTGGCTGCGGGCGGCCGGTCCCTCGCGGACGAGGAAGGTCGGTCCGGCGGCAAGGTTGTACCGGGCGAGCGGTATTCGGGCACCGAGGTCCGGTCCAGTCCGGGCCGTATCGGTAAGTCATCTCGGCGGTGACGATCGGCACGCCGTCACCGCGGATCGCGGACTACAGTTGCCGCGAGAACACGGAAGCCCTGCTCAGCAACCAGAAAGCGCTGCTCGTGCCGACGCCGTAGGCGAGGTGGGCGGTCAGATCATCACCCAGCGTCTTCGCATCGTAGGTCCAGATGGGTTTGTAGAGTCCCGCGATCGGAAGTACCACGTATCCGCTGAGCCACACGAGCGCGCCGTACGGGAGCCCGTAGAGGACGTGGGGCTTGCGCAGCGAGGCGCTGACAATGCCGTAGAAGGCAGCGTTGCCTACTCCGTAGGCCCAGTGCATGAACGTGCTGACGGGGAACGCCGCGCCGTCCGGCAGCTCGCTCTGGGTGAAGGCCTCGGCCAGGCGCTTGGCGACCTGGCCGGGATCCGGCGCCTCCTGCCAGCTGCGAACCGGGGCGAACTCCCAATGCAGGGCGTTGTGTTCGCCGCCGGCTCGTCGCTGGCGCAGGAACCGCACGGTGTCCATGCAGACGGTGCCGATCACTCCCGCCGCCAGACCCGCACCGACGGCGCCGAGCGGCGTCAGCTGCTTGCGCGTGCGCATGGGTCGATCACTCCCGATCCCGGTTCTTTCAGAAGCCGGCGCTCTGGCCGCCGTCGACGTTGCAGGATCTCGCCGGTGACGAACGAGGCCTGTTCGAGGTACATGACCGCCTCGACGACGTCCTCGATCTCGCCCATCCGCCCGAGCGGGTGCAGCGCGGCGAGCGTGCCGCCCGGGTCGTCCGGGTGCAGCGGAGTGCGGATGACGCCGAGTGAGACGGCGTTGGCGCGGATCCGGCGCGCCGCGTATTCGATGGCCAGTTCCTTCGTCGCTGCGGCCAGGCCACCTTTGGTCAGTGAGGTGAGCGCCGCGGGTATGCGTGCGTTGGCGCGGTCGACCAGCGACGTCGACACGCACAGGACGTGCCCGCCATCGCCGCCGGCGAGCATCGCAGGGATGGCGCTGCGCGTGACGTCGAAGAAGCCGCGCAGGTTGACGCCGGTCACCAGGTCGTAGTCGGCGTCGGTGTAGTCGGTGAACGGTTTCTCCATGTAGACGCCGGCGTTGTTCACCAGCGTGTCGATCCGACCGAAGCGATCCAGCGCCTGCTCGACGATCTGTGCACCGGTACCGGGCCGGCTCAGGTCGCCGGGCACGGCGAGCACGTCCGCATCGTGCGACGAGGGGATGGACCGCGCGGTCGCAACGACGGCGTACCCACGCCCGCGGTACGCGTCAGCGAGGGCCGCACCGATGCCTTGTGACGCACCGGTGACGATTGCCACCTTCTTCTCCGAGCTCATCGGCATGTCCAAGCTGAGGTGCTCACGCTGGAAGTCTCCGGCTCACGGCGGGCCGCGCACGACGACTGCGCCCACCGGTTCTCACCCTACGTCCGGCCGAGCCCCGGCGCCCGCGTGGAGCTCATCGGGTACGGCCGGCGGCCGACCGCACGACGCTGGACGCACCGCCCTGCCGAGCTGGGAGGAGCACAGGTCATGGCCGCTCTGATCGCCGTGAACGTCGGCACGCCGAGGGGCGTCCCCTGGCACGGCAGGACCACCCGCAGCGGCATCTGGAAGCACCCCGTCGCCGGGCCCGTGATGGCGCGCCGGCTCGACCTGGACGGCGACGGCCAAGGTGACCTTGCCGGGCACGCCGGCGAGTAGCGTGCCGTGCTGGTCCACCAGTTGAGCTCCTACCGCCATTGGCAGGACTCCCTGGAACGGAACGACTTCACGTACGGCCAGTTCGGCGAGAACCTCACCGTGGACCGACTCGCCGACGACGAGGTGTGCATCGGTGACCGCCACCAGATCGGCGGTACGGTCGTCGAAGTCAACCAACCCCGGTTGACGTGCTACCGCGTGGGGTTGCGGCTCGGCGAGCCACAGATGGCCGCCCTGCTGCTGTCCCATCGGCACCCGGGCCCTCTCCATGCGGGTGCTGACCGAAGGGCGGGTGCGGGCCGGGGACAAGATCGTGAAGTCTTCTCGGGTCTGAGGAGATGACCGCCGCGGAGATCGACGCGCTGCTCTACCTGCGGCCACGTCGAGTACGCCCCGCAGTCCCGGGACCCCCGCTGGAGGAAGCGCGCTCATCTGCTGTTCGACGCCCCCGGCCGCGGCCCGGCCGACCGAGCCGACCGACGTGGTCCTGGACGTGTGACCGGATGCGTCCGTGGTCGAGGGCACCACCGCCGACGGCGCGAGGCGAGTCCGAGTCCGCCGACGGAGCCGCGGGTTGCGTGCGGTCGGCGCAGCTGCCTAGCGTGGTTGTGGTGGGGAGGGAGAGACGGTGGGGAGGGAGAGACCACCGGCGGGGCGAGTCGGTTGCGTGGGGCATCCCGCCGAAACCACTCCTGGCATGCGCCCGAGAGGGGATTTCTGCCATGGCAAAGGTGCTCTTCATCGTCAGTGGAGCCACCTACTGGGTGTTGAAGGACGGCACGCGACACGCGACCGGCTACTGGGCCGAGGAATTCGCGAACCCGTACAAGATCCTCACGGACGCCGGTCACGACGTCGTCGTCGCGACGCCGAGCGGTGTGACTCCGACCGTCGACATGATGAGCCTGCGTCCCGAGATGGTCGGCGGAAACGACAGCGCCCTGGAGCTGGAGGCCGTCATCCGTTCCGCGGAGGTGATGCGTCGACCGCTGCAGCTGTCAGACGTGCGCCTGGAGGACTACGACGCGCTCTACCTGCCGGGCGGTCACGGTCCGATGGCAGACCTGGCGTGGGACGCCGACGTGGGGCGGCTGCTGACCCAGCAGTTGGCCTCGGGCAACCCGCTGTTCATCGTCTGTCACGGTCCCGCCGCGATGCTGGCCACCAGGATCCACGGTGAATCGCCGTTCAAGAGCCACAACATCACCTGCTTCACCGACGAGGAGGAGGATGGCGTCGGACTGGCCGCCAAGGCACCATGGCTGCTGGAGACCGACGTGAAGGCGAAGGTCGGGGTCAAGTTCAGTCGTGGTCCGGTCTGGGAGCCCTATATGGTCGAGGACCGAAACCTGGTGACCGGACAGAACCCGGCCTCGGCCGCGGTCCTCGGGAACCGGATGCTGGAGATCCTCAAGTGACCCAAGGTTCCACAGTCACACGATCTGGCGGCACCGAAACGGACATCACGTAACGTACCGCCCTCTGACACTGCTGCCGGATGGGTGGGCGCTTCCTCGGCCTCGTGAGAGTGGCGCCTGCGCGAACCCGGTCCGGGTTTTCGGGCGTGCCTGCATGGCTGGCACCTCGGTACGGTCCCGCTGGCCACGACGGCTTGCCCCGTGTCAGTGGTATGCGTCGCCCGTCCCGTCACGGAGTTCGCCTGAGCGCTCCAGATCGAGTGCAACTGTCCTGACCGCGTCGACGATGGGCATCAGCTGGCGGCCGCGACCCGCTTCCACGCCGAACACCACCACCTGCGCGTCCCCACCGACTACGAGGACGCCTACGGTTACCGGCTCGGCAGCTTCA
>NZ_JBEYJU010000178.1:0-8577 GCF_040703965.1 Streptomyces sp. NPDC006655
CCCCCAGCCTCCGGCCGGGGGGACCCCCAGAGCACGCACCTGACGCCGCGCGGCCGCCCTCCGGGCGACGACGGGAATTGTCAGACAGGCCCTAGCGGCGGCGTCGGCTCAGGGCGATGGCTGCCGCTGTGCCGCCTGCGACCGCGCCCACCCCGGCCGCCGCCGGGATGCCCACCTTGGCCGCCTTGCGGCCCGTCCGGTAGTCGCGCAGGCGCCAGTCCATCTCGCGGGCGTGCTTGCGCAGCTTCGTGTCCGGGTTGATGGCATACGGGTGACCGACCAGGGACAGCATCGGGATGTCGTTGTGGGAGTCGCTGTAGGCCGCGCACCGGGAGAGGTCGAGGCCCTCGGCGGCGGCCAGCGCGCGCACCGCCTCCGCCTTCGCGGGCCCGTGCAGGGGCTCGCCGACCAGCTTGCCGGTGTAGACGCCGCCGACCGACTCGGCGACCGTCCCCAGGGCGCCGGTCAGCCCGAGGCGGCGGGCGATCACGCCGGCGATCTCCACCGGCGCCGCCGTGACGAGCCACACCTTCTGGCCCGCGTCCAGGTGGGCCTGGGCGAGGGCGCGGGTACCGGGCCAGATGCGCTCGGCCATGTACTCGTCGTAGATCTCCTCGCCGATGGTCTGGAGCTCCGCCACCCGGTGGCCCTTGACGATCGACAGGGCCGAGTCGCGGGCGTCCTGCATGTGCTCGGGGTCCTCGACGCCGGCCAGCCGGAACCACGCCTGCTGCCAGGCGAACCTGGCGAGGTCGCGGGTCTCGAAGAACTTCCGTTTGTACAGGCCGCGGCCGAAGTGGAAGATGGCGGCGCCCTGCATCACCGTGTTGTCCAGGTCGAAGAACGCGGCGGCCTTGTCGTCGCCGAGCACCGGGAACTGGGGTTCCGCGGCCTCTTCGACGGGCGCCGGCGCTTCCTGGTTCTTGCGCGCGGCCTCTGCCGAGGCCTCGCCTGCCAACACGCTCCGCGCCGTGGCGGAGCGCCTACGGGGAGTGAGCCATCCGAGAGCGGCCATGTCGTGAGCATAGCCAGTCCGTCCGGTGGTTCCGGAGTCACGGGAGTTGGATGGGTGTGAACTCTCCGCGACCGCGCCGTGAAGCAGGGCGAGGACGGTGCCCAGGAGGCGGCGGACATGCCCTGCCAGGGGCGGGACAATGGACGACATGAGTCCCCTCTTCGGCCGGAAGGCGCCCGCGCCCCGTGTGCGGCTGGTCACCCTCATCCGTAAGCCCGGCTGCCATCTGTGTGATGACGCCCAGGCCGTGGTCGAGAAGGTGTGCGGCGACCTCGACGTGCCCTGGGAGCACCAGGACATCACCCAGGACCAGCGGCTCCACGACCTGTACTGGGAGCAGATTCCGGTGGTCCTCGTCGACGGCGAACAGCACACCTTCTGGCGCGTGAACGAAGAGCGGCTCCGCAAGGCACTGACCGACTAGTCCAAACCGGCTGCGAAGTCGCTTAGGATCGACGGCGGCTTGGTCTCGGGGGGCGGGATTCGTAAGGAGTGTGTGCGATTTTGCCCCCGACGCAGAGGGAGCGTGCGCGTGTGTGCGCCGGTTCCGTACGACCGCGCCGGGGGCGCGTGACCCCGGTCACGTTGGCCGGGCAAATCGGACACCATCTTTGTGCACGCGTTCACAAAGACATAGCCTGCTGTCGACGGGGCGGTCTGGGTACGAGTGACCGTCCGCAGCCCCGCTCAAACCGTTGGAGCACCGTGGCAACTGGCCGAACTCACCGACCGGCGACCCGCAGCCGAGGGATCCCCGAGGCCACCGTCGCCAGGCTTCCGCTGTACCTCCGGGCGCTGACCGCACTGTCGGAGCGCTCGGTCCCCACGGTCTCCTCCGAGGAACTGGCCGCCGCCGCGGGGGTCAACTCCGCGAAGCTGCGCAAGGACTTCTCGTACCTGGGTTCGTACGGAACGCGCGGTGTCGGCTACGACGTCGAATATCTCGTCTACCAGATCTCCCGCGAGCTGGGCCTGACCCAGGACTGGCCGGTCGTGATCGTCGGTATCGGAAATCTGGGCGCCGCCCTCGCCAACTACGGCGGGTTCGCCTCCAGGGGCTTCCGGGTCGCCGCCCTCATCGACGCCGACCCGGCGATGACCGGACGGCAGGTCGCCGGGATCGCCGTGCAGCACAGCGACGACCTCGAGAAGATCATCTCCGACAACGGAGTCTCCATCGGCGTGATCACCACCCCGCCGGGCGTCGCCCAGCAGGTCTGCGACCGCCTGGTGGCCGCCGGGGTCACCTCCATCCTGAACTTCGCGCCGACCGTGCTGACCGTTCCGGACGGCGTCGACGTGCGCAAGGTCGACCTCTCCATCGAGCTGCAGATCCTCGCCTTCCACGAGCAGCGCAAGGCCGGCGAGGAGCACGAGGGAGCGGTGCCGCCCGTGGCCACCCACCAGGAGGCCGGCGAGCAGGGGCCCGACGGGGACGTACCCGCCGTGATGCCGGCATGAGTCTCCTCGTCGTCGGGCTGAGCCACCGCAGCGCCCCGGTCAGCGTCCTGGAACGGGCCGCGCTCTCCGCGGACGCCCAGGTCAAGCTGGTCCAGGACACGGTCGCCGCCGAGCCGGCCACCGAGGCCGCGGTGCTCGCCACCTGCAACCGCATCGAGCTGTACGCCGACGTGGACAAGTTCCACGCCGGGGTCGCCGAGCTGTCCACGCTGCTCGCCCAGCACAGCGGGGTCGGGCTGGACGAGCTCACTCCTTATCTCTACGTGCACTACGAGGACCGCGCCGTCCACCACCTGTTCTCGGTGGCCTGCGGGCTCGACTCGATGGTCGTGGGCGAGGGGCAGATCCTCGGCCAGATAAAGGACTCGCTGGCCCGCGCGCAGGAGCTGCACAGCGCCGGCCGGCTGATGAACGACCTGTTCCAGCAGGGCCTCAGGGTGGGCAAGCGCGCCCACTCCGAGACCGGCATCGACCGGGCCGGGCAGTCGCTGGTCACCTTCGGCCTGGAGCAGCTGGCCGCCGGTGCGGATGTGGAGACCTGGGCCACCGGCAAGAAGGCGCTGGTCATCGGCGCGGGCTCGATGTCCTCGCTGGCCGCCGCCACGCTGGCGCGGGCCGGGGTCGCCGAGATCGTGGTGGCCAACCGGACGTTCGACCGCGCCGAGCGGCTCGCGGGGATCCTCTCCGAGGGCGACGACACGGACGTGGCCGCCCGCGCGGTACCGATGGACGCGGTGCCGGGCGAGCTGACACGTGCCGACGTCGTGGTGTCCTGCACCGGGGCGACGGGGCTGGTGCTGACGGCGGAGGCGGTCGCGGCCGCGGTCGAGGGACGGACCGGTGAGCCGGTCACCGAGATCGACGTACCGTCGGCGCCGAAGCAGCCGCTCGCCGGCCCGAGCCTCGGCACCGACGAGAACTGTCCGCTCGACCTCGCCGCCGAGCAGAGCGGTTTCTCCGTGCTGGGGGAGGCCGCCGTCGCCGGTATGGCCGCCGCCGAGCTGGAGCAGCACGCGGCCTGGGTGGACAACGGGACGGTGGACATCCGGGAGGCCGGGCGCCGTACCCCGGAGGCCGAGGTGGCGGCCGAGGCCGAGCTGATCGGCGCGCTCGCCGCGACCGCGGCCCGCGTCGGCCGGATCCCCGAGCGGCGCAGGCCCGAGCCGGTCGCCGGGTTCGTACGGCCCGCGCCCGCGCTGTTCCTCCTCGACCTCGCCATGCCCCGGGACATCGACGCCGCCGCGCACCGGCTGGCCGGGGTGCGGCTGGTGGACATCGAGTCGCTGGCCGAGGCGTCGGCCGACGCCCCGATGGCCGCCGACGTGGACCAGGTCCGCCGTATCGTCTCCGACGAGGTGGCCGCGTTCGGCGCCGCGCAGCGGGCCGCGCACATCACGCCCACCGTGGTGGCGCTGCGGACCATGGCCGCCGACGTCGTCGCGGGCGAGATCGCCCGCCTGGACGGGCGCCTGCCCGACCTGGACGAACGCCAGCGCGGGGAGATCCGCCAGGCGGTGCACCGGGTCGTCGACAAGCTGCTGCACGCGCCGACCGTACGGGTCAAGCAGCTCGCGGCCGAGCCCGGCGGCGCCGGGTACGCGGACGCGCTGCGGACCCTGTTCGACCTCGACCCGGAGACGGTGGCCGCCGTCTCCCGGGCCGTGGACAGCACGACCGAGAAGGACCGACCGGCATGAGTGACATTCCACTGCGACTGGGGACCAGGCGATCCCGACTCGCCATGGCCCAGTCCGGGCAAGTGGCCGAGGCCGTGAGCCAGGTGACCGGACGGCCCGTCGAGCTCGTCGAGATCACCACCTACGGCGACACCTCCCGCGAGCACCTGGCGCAGATCGGCGGCACGGGTGTCTTCGTGACCGCCCTGCGGGACGCGCTGCTGCGCGGCGAGGTCGACTTCGCGGTTCACTCGCTGAAGGACCTCCCGACCACCCAGCCGGCCGACCTGGTGCTGGCCGCCGTACCGGTGCGCGAGGACCCCCGGGACGTGATCGTCGCCCGGGACGCGCTGAAGTTCACCGACCTGCCGCGCGGGGCGCGCATCGGCACCGGTTCGCCGCGCCGTGCGGCCCAGCTCAACGCGTACGCCCGCGCGCACGCGCTGGACATAGCGACCGTCCCGATCCGGGGGAACGTCGACACCCGGATCGGATACGTGCACGCCGGCGAGCTCGACGCCGTGGTGCTGGCCGCGGCCGGCCTCAGCCGCATCGGCCGCATCGACGAGGTGACCGACTTCCTGTCGGTCGACACGGTTCTGCCCGCCCCCGGCCAGGGGGCACTGGCGATCGAGTGCGCCGCGGACAACGCGTCGCTGATCGCCGCGCTCGGGGCACTCGACGACCCGTTCACGCGGGTCGCCGTGACCGCCGAGCGATCACTGCTCGCCGCCCTGGAGGCCGGCTGCTCCGCCCCTGTGGGCGCGCTGGCCGACCTTCTGGCCGACGGGCAGACTGTCAACGAAATGCGCCTGCGGGCAGTCGTCGGCACGACCGACGGCACCCGGACGGTGCAGTTGTCCACCACCGGTCCCGTGCCCGAGACATACGACCAGGCGACGGCGCTCGGTCGCGAACTCGCCACCGAGATGCTTGCCCAGGGCGCGGCCGGTCTGATGGGGGAGCGAGCACAGTGAGCCCCACCAACCTTCCCGCCGGCCTCGATCACGGGCACGTCACCTTCCTGGGTGCCGGACCCGGGGATCCGGGACTGCTGACCTTGCGTGCCGTGGAGGCACTGTCCAGCGCGGACGTCCTGGTCGCCGAGCACGACGTGCTCGACGTGATCAGGAGCCACGCCAGGCAGGGCGTCTCCGTCGTGCCCACGAATCCGGATCCGTCGTCGGACCCGTATCCGGGCACAGGCGCGCCTCAACTCACGGTTGTTGACGGAGCGTCAACGACCGCTTCCCTCCCGCCCGCGCGGGATGCGGCTCATCTTGTCATGGAGGCCGCGCGGGGTGGCAGGCGGGTCGTCCGTGCGGTGTCCGGGGACCCGGGACTAGATACGTACGCGACCGAGGAAATGCTCGCCTGCGCCGCCGCCGGTGTGCCCTTCGAGGTCGTGCCCGGTGTCGCGGCGGCGGTGGGTGTGCCGGCGTACGCCGGTGTGCCGCTGCGGGACGCGCAGGGCGCGGACGTCCGCTTCGTGGACGCCCGTACCGCCTCCGACCGGTGCTGGACCGAGGTCGGCGCCTCGGACGGCACGGTCGTGGTCTCCACGACGCTCGACTCGGTGGCCGCGGCCGCCGGTGAGCTGGTGGCCGCCGGACGCAAGCCGGACACCCCGCTGACGGTCACCGTCGCCGGTACGACGACCCGGCAGCGGACCTGGACAGCCACCCTCGGCACCATCGCGCAGACGCTGAAGCAGGCCAAGGTGCTGCCCTCGCCGGACGGCGGCCGGCCGGTGATAGCCGTGGTCGGTGAGCGGTCCGCCGCCGCGCAGCGCGACCAGCTGTCGTGGTTCGAGTCCAAGCCGCTGTTCGGCTGGAAGGTGCTCGTGCCGCGGACGAAGGAACAGGCGGTGTCGCTCTCCGACCAGCTGCGGTCGTACGGGGCGGTGCCGCACGAGGTGCCGACGATCGCCGTCGAGCCGCCGCGCACGCCCCAGCAGATGGAGCGGGCGGTGAAGGGGCTCGTCACCGGACGGTACGAGTGGATCGCGTTCACCTCGGTCAACGCCGTCAAGGCGGTCCGGGAGAAGTTCGAGGAGTACGGGCTCGACGCGCGCGCCTTCGCGGGCATCAAGGTGGCCGCGGTCGGCGAGCAGACCGCGAAGGCGCTGGTCGCCTTCGGCGTGAAGCCGGACCTGGTGCCGAGCGGGGAGCAGTCGGCCGCCGGACTCCTCGAGGACTGGCCGCCGTACGACCCGGTGTTCGACCCGATCGACCGCGTCTTCCTGCCGCGCGCCGACATCGCCACGGAGACCCTGGTCGCCGGGCTGATCGAGCTGGGCTGGGAGGTCGACGACGTCACGGCGTACCGCACCGTGCGGGCGTCGCCGCCGCCGGCGGAGACCCGGGAGGCGATCAAGGGCGGCGGGTTCGACGCCGTGCTGTTCACGTCGTCCTCGACCGTGCGGAACCTGGTGGGCATCGCCGGCAAGCCGCACAACGTCACGGTCATCGCCTGCATCGGTCCGGCCACGGCCAAGACCGCCGAGGAGCACGGGCTGCGGGTGGACGTGATGGCTCCGGAGCCGTCCGTCGCCAAGCTGGCCGAGGCGCTGGCCGAGTTCGGGCTGCGCCGCCGGGCGAGCGCCCGCGAGGCCGGGGACCCGGTGACCCGCCCGAGCGAGCGACGGCCGGGGGCACGGCGTCGGCGGACCACCACGTGAGGTGAGGCATGGTGAGGTGAGGCGAGGCGTCCGTTCTTCGGGCGCTCCGCCCTCCTCGCTGGATCAACGGCCGGGCAGCGGTCGTCGTCCCCGGCCACGTGCTCTTCGAGGGCGGCGCGGGCGAGGATCCGCTCACCCGGGCCGTCCTGGAAGACTTCATCCAGTGCTACCGGCCTGACGAGGACCACTCCAACCGGGTCGAGATGGAGCGTTTCAAGGCGTTCACGTACGAGGAACTGATCGCCGGGACAAGGCCGACCTCGACATCACCTGGCTCCGCGACCCGAGCCCCGACGACGCGGACAACCTGCCTGCGCCCGAGGTACTGGCCGCCGAGGTGACCGCATCGAGCACGTCTTGGAGCACTTCCCGGACCGGACCCATCCCGCGCAGAGCCAGGCCCTCCACGCCTACCTGCGCTGGCGCAACGCCAACGCCCGCCACCCCGACGTCCTGGCCGCCCAACGTCGAGAACGCGCTCGCATCCGCAGTGAGAAGGGCATCCGCCGGGGCGGACGCCCCGTTGAAACGGCAGCTTGATCAGCCTGACGGTCTTCCCCACCACGGCATCAGGTGAGTCGCGGTGCCACCTCGGCTGCGACCCACTCCATAGCCTTCTCGACATGTTCAGCCGCCACAGGCAGCCACAGGGTGCAAGCGGTGAGCCCTGCCTCGGCGAGCCGCCCGAGGTCGTCGGCGACACTCGCTGCAGTCGGTGCAGTGCCGCCGAGTGGCCGTCCCGGTGGCGGGACCGCCGCGGGGAGCCCGGGCGGAGTGAGGAATGCAGCCGACGCAAGCGTCAGCCGGTCAGCGTTCTCTGCGCCGGCGAGGTCACGCAGGCGGCGCCGGACGTTGGTGATCTCTGCGGCGTCGGCGCCTGTGCCGTACCAGCCGTCGCCGAAACGCAGCGTACGGCGCAAGGCAGCGTCGCTGTGGCCGCCGACCCACACGGGCGGACCGCCGGCGGTGACCGGAGGCACTCCCAAGTGCGCGGCGTGCAGCGTCGTGAACGGCCCGTTGAAGTCTGCGGGTCGCCGGGCCCACAGGGCCTTGGCAGCGGCGAGGTGGTCGTCGGTGCGTGCACCGCGTTGACGGGCGGGTACACCGACGGCGGCGAATTCGTCGGGGTTCCAGCCGGTGCCGACGCCCAGGATCAAGCGGCCTCCGGACACGACATCCAGGGTGGCCGCCTGGTTGGCGAGCACCAGCGCCGGGTAGTACGGCGCGACGAGTACGGATGTCAGCAGCCGCAGGCGCGTCGTCGCCCCCGCGACGGCCGACAGCAGAACAAGCGGGTCCGTGTCGAGGCCGAAGCCGCTGTCCAGAAGGCGGTTGCCGACCGCAACGTGGTCAAGGCCTAATTCTTCAGCGTGGCGTGCGGCGCGGAGCACGCTGGCTCCGTCATCGAGCGGCCAGCGCGGCTGAAGGGAAACACCGAGGCGCAGCAAGGGCATGAGGTTGCCTTTCGACGGCAGTCCGATGGCGACACGGCGATCAACGACCTCCCTGTCGCCACACCCAACTCCCGCACCGCCGCTGTTTCATCCCGAGCCGGGAGCCAGCGGATCACCTGTCGCTCCGTGTGGTGCTCGCCGACCGACGCCGTGAGCTCCGTAAGCCGGTCAACCTTCCCGGTCGGAGCACAAGGGCCCTAGGGCCCTTCTGATGGATCTCCGCGGCGTCGCGACGCCCGGCACGCACGCTCGACGCACGGGGTGGCGGGCCAGGTGGCTCCGCCACAAGAC
>NZ_JBEYJU010000179.1:0-8456 GCF_040703965.1 Streptomyces sp. NPDC006655
CTTCAACAACGGCAACGGCGGGGGCACGGTCACCAACGTCCCGGTCTTCAACAACTGAGCGGAATCGTGCGGCCGAGCGGGGCACCGTCTCGGCCGCACCTCCGTGTGACCCGCACGCGTACCAGGCTTCAGGGCTCCGGGGTCAGGCAGGCCGGGAGGGGGCCCGTGGCGGGGGGCGGGTCGGACAGGCAGGCGGCGGCGTGCTCCGGGCCCAGGAACGGGGCGAGTACCGAGAAGGCCAGGCCCGGCAGCAGGGCGGGCAGCTCGGCGGTGCGGCCGGCGGCTATCCGTCGGTAGATCGCGGAGTGCACGCCACCGACCACCGTGTCCACCAGTTCCTCCTTCGCAACCGGAAGCTCCAGATCGGGCAGGTCGGTGAAGTAGTCACGGAAGCGGGTCAGCAGGTGCTCGCGGGCCTCCCGCCCGGCGGGGCCGACGGCGTCGATCTCCACGATCGCCATGGCCGCGAACGCCGGCGCCTCGGCGAGGATCACGAGGAGCGCGCCCAGCCCGGCGCGCACCTGCCCGGGCCAGTCGGGCGCCTGCGCGCGGGCCTGCTCCATGGCGGCGAAGACCTGCGAGGTGCCGTGGTGGTGGGCGGCGAGGAAGGCGTCCTCCTTCCCCTTGAAGATCTCGTAGAAGACCGGTCTGGTCACGCCGGCCGCCTGGCAGATGTCGCTGACCCGGGTGCGGGCGTATCCGACCTGGGCGACGGTGCGGACGAACCCGTCCAGCAGCCGGTCCCGCTGGTTGGCGACGACGGCCTCGGGTGACGTACGGCGGGGACCGCGCCGCAGCGAGCGCTCCGGGTCGCGCCCCTTCCGGGTACCGGGCAGCACCAGCGGTGGCGGCACCGGCGAACCTGCTGCCATTCCATGCCCTTTCTCACGAACCCGCGTGATGTGCCTTGACGTTGAATACTCGTCAGGTTTACAACCTTCACAGGTTTTCTTCTGGTGCGGACCTGCGGCGGACGACCCGCTGGGGCCGCCAGTGTCACGCACCCGCACAGCGCCAACAAGTGCACCGGTCCGGCAGTCCCGCCACCCGGGACAGCCATGCCCGGGTCGCCGTCCCTTCCCGTGCCCGGGACGGCCGCCCCTTTCCTCGTCACACCCGCACGCCCGAAAGAGGACTTCCGCATGCGCAGATTCGGCGTCTCCGCCTTAACCGTCACCGCTGCCCTGTCCGCTCTGGCCCTGCTGCCCGCCGCCTCGGTATCGGCGGCCGGCTCCGTGCTCACCTACGGCAGCGCCGGCGGCAACGCGGTCTCCGTGGGCGACGTGCTCACCTCCTCCCTGGCCAGTGGCACCAAGGCCTCCCTCGCCACCACCAGCGGTGGTTCGACCGGCATCACGTGCACCGGCTCGTCGCTGTCCGCCAAGGTGACGTCGAACCCCGCCGCCCCGGGCACCGCGACCGAGTCCGCGACCTCCCAGACCTTCAGCGGCTGCACCAGCAACGTCCTCGGCGTCACCGGCGTGCAGAGCGTCACGGTCAACAACCTGCCGTACACCACGTCCGCGGCCTCGGGCGGGGCCGTGACGGTGACCCCGGCCTCGGGCAGCACCATCCAGACCACGGTGGTCCTGTCCACCCTGCTGGGCACCGTCAACTGCGTGTACCGGGCGTCCGGGCTGGCCGCGGTGAGCTCCAACGCCGCCCACAGCCTGACCTTCACCAACCAGGCGTTCACCAAGACGTCCGGCTCGTCCCTGTGCGCGGCCAACGGGTACTTCTCGGCCGCCTACGCGCCGGTCGTCGACAGCAGCGTCAGCGGCTCCCCCGCCGTCTTCACCAACTGACCTCCCGACGGCGATCCCCCTCACTCCGGGGAACGCGGCGGGCACGGACCGCCACGGTCCGTGCCCGCGGGGCGGTAGCCCGACGGCCTCGCCCGCGCCGTTCGACTCCGTGAGCCGGGGGAACACGGCGGGAAGGTGGGCGAAACCACGATCGGGACGGTGAACCGATGCAGACGTTCCTCCCCGACCCCGACTTCCGGCGCACCGCGCAGCTCCTGGACCGGCGCCGACTGGGCAAGCAGCGTGTCGAGGCGCTCCAGGTCCTGCGCGGCCTGACCGTCCCCGGCTACGGATGGCGCCGGCACCCGGCCGTACGGATGTGGACCGGGTACGAGGAGGCGCTCGTGCGGTACGGCCTGGAGATCTGCCGGGTCTGGCGGGAGCGGGGGCACCAGGACAGCTGCGCCGCCTCCCTGGTCGCCGGGCTCGCCGCGTGCCGTCCGGGCGCTCAGGTGCGCGACCAGGCGGAACTGGCGGCCGCCGGGGAGCTGCCGCCCTGGCTCGGCGACGAGGCGTTCCACGAGAGCCACCGCTCGGCGCTCGTCCGCAAGGACCGGGAGGTGTACGCCGGCCTGTTCCCCGGGGTGGACGACGACCTGCCGTACGTGTGGCCCGCGTCGGACCGCGGGCCACGGGACACGCCGACCGGAGCGTGACATCGGGCAGGCCCCCCGGCTCAGCACGTGGGGACGAACCCCCCGTCGATCCGCAGATCGCTGCCGATGATGTTGGCGGCCCGGTCACCGGCCAGGTACACGACCAGGTCGGCGACCTCCGCGGGGCGGGAGAAGCGTCCGCTGACGGTGGCGGCCGCGGCCTGCGCCATGACGTCCCGCGCCGTCAGACCCACCGCGGCCGAGACGGTGTCGGCCACTCCCCCACCGCCGAGCCACAGCTCCGTCTCGACCGGCCCGGGGCTCACGCTGTTCACCCGCACGCCCCGGGGTCCGAACTCCTTCGACAGGGCCTTGGAGAAGTTGACCAGGGCGGCCTTGGCCGCGCTGTAGTCGACCACCGTCGGATCGGGCAGTTCGGCGTTGACCGAGCCGATGTTCACGATGGATCCGCGGCCGGTCTCCAGCATGAGGGGCAGTACGGCCCGGGTGACCGCGATCGCCGCGAACAGGTTGAGGTCCATGGTCCGCCGCCATTGGGCGTCGGTCACGCTGAGGAAGCCGCCGGGCCGGGCGGGGGCCGAGCCCACGTTGTTGACCAGCACGTCTATGTGCTGCCCTGCCGCGGCCACCAGGTGGTGCGCGCTGTCCGGCTCGGTCAGGTCCAGCTGGACCCAGCGGGCTCCGCCCCCTTTCACCAGGACGTCGAGCCCCGGTGACATGGTCCGCGCCGCCGCGACCACGTCGGCTCCCGCGGCCACCAGCGCCTCGGCCACGGCGAGACCGATGCCCTTGCTGGCGCCGGTGACGACGGCCGTCCTGTACCGCAGATCCTCTGTCATGGTCCGCTCCTCACCACTCGCCATCCCCCCGGTCCCTCCAGCCTCCGGCCTCCGGCCGGGAAGCGCCGTACGAGGGCGGGTGGACGGCGTGGTGCAGGTCCGGGACGGCCCGCGGGCCGTCCCGGACCTCGGCCCTATCCGCAGGTCAGTGTCGGCGTTCCCCAGTCTCCGTGGTCGTTGCCGTTGCCGTCACCGGCGTCGCCGACCCTGAGGTCGACCACCTGGGCGCCGCTGACGTCGACGTCGATCGGCACCGCTGCCTGCTTGCCCCGGATCGTCGGCGTGGTCACCAGGGTCTTGCCGTCGGCGATGACGGAGAACGTCACCGTCCCCGCGCCGCCCGTCTCGTCGTCGACCCCGACGTCCGCCGTCAGGCGGGAGCACGTTCCGGCGAGGTAGAGCTGGACGTCGCTGACCGAGTTGGTGCCCAGGCCCTTGGCGTGGCCCACGCCGGCGATGCTGATCGGCCGGCCGTCCCCGGCCGCCTGCTCGCCGACGCTGCTGTCCCGCTCCACCGGCCCCCACCCGTTGGTGGCGGACAGGAACGGCAGGTCGCTGACCGCGCTCTTCCCGGCGGGGGGCGCAGGTGGGATCCCGCCGACGATGCGCTCGTCGGTCCCGGTGGCCTGCCGTCCGTGCTGCTGGTAGTGCACGGTGGCGGTGAGGGCGGAGGCGGACGACAGCGTGCCGGCCGGGGGCCGGACGTTCCAGGTGAAGGTGGCCGACGCACCCGGTCGTACGCGCTCGGCCGACGTGGGGCCGGTGGCGCCGACGCTCCAGCCGTCGGGGGCGGAGAGCGAGGCCGTCAGCCGGGTGGCGGCCGATCCGTCCTTGGGCACCCGCACGGTCGTCCGGGCGGTGAAGGACTGCGCCGGCTGCGCGGTGTCGGGCACCTCCAGGGTGACGTCGGCGCCGGGACGCTTCGGCATCGCGTACGTGCGGCTGTCGTAGCGGGGGCTGTCGTTCTGGGCGACGCGCAGGGAGGAGGTGTAGCTGCCGTAGTCGGTGAGCGAGACCTGGCCGAGCCCGCCGGTGGTGCCGTCCAGGTTCCAGACGGCGATGGCGATGCTGTTGTGGCCGTTCGGGTTCAGGATTCCGTTGGGGACCGGGAACGTGTGCTGCGGGCCGAGGTAGTTGACGTAGTTGCCGAGCTGCCAGCCGTTGACGAAGATCGTGGCACGGTACTTGCGTGCGGCGTCGTCGGTGAACGTCAGGCCGACGGAGGTGTCCTGACCGCGTGGCAGGTCGAGGTGGACGTCGGTGCGGTACCAGGAGACACCCGGGCGGGTGTCGGTCGTGGGCAGCGTCACCTTGTTCCACTTGCCGTCCGGGTAGCCCGGCAGGGACCAGCCGGCCCGCTCGCCGTACAGACCGCCCGTCGAGAGCGGGCCCCGCACGGTGTCCTGGACGTCCTCGCCGCCGCGTACGCCCTGAAGGCGCCAGGTGACGGAGGTCAGCGGGGCGCCGACGAGGGAGGCGCTGGTCAGGCCGCGGGCCGTCTTGTTGCCGTTGGTGGAGTTGTAGTCCTCCTCGTGTCCCATGTTCACGGTGAGCACGGAGAGGACGTTGTCGCCTGTGGACTTGACCGAGCCGGCCGGGAAGGCGAAGTCGGCGCTGCCCGTGGTGGAGCTGCCCAGGAAGGTGCCGTTGAGCCAGGCGGAGAACGCCTGGGCGTCGCCGCCGGAGTCCGAGACCAGGTGGATGCCGGTCTCCTTGCCGGTGGCGCGGAACCGGCCCCGGTACCAGGTGTTACCGGTGTGGAAGCCGTAGTCGTCGGCGTAGAGCACCGGCAGGGCGTTGACGCCGGAGACACTGTTGGTGGTCGTCCTGTCGGCCACCTGCCAGCTGGAGTCGTCGAAGCCGGGGGCCGCTTCGGGGGATTCCTCGGCGTGCTTCCAGTTCGTCAACGCCGGCAGCCGCACCGGGGCCGCGGTCGCGATCTCCCCGGTCAGGCTTCCGGTGCCGGTGGTGCGGGTGGGCACCGTCCGGCCGTTCCAGGTGACCCGGGCCGCGGAGCTGAACACCTCGATGTTCTTGTCGTCGGCGTTGTCGCCGGTGAGCGCCACGGTGCGGCCGCCGTCCCGGCTGGTCGCCGTCCGCAGCAGGTGCGTGCCGCGTACGAGGACCGGGCCGGTCGTCGTGTCCTGTCGCCAGAAGGTCTTCGCCGTCGCCTTGTCGCCGACGAGGAGCAGCAGCGGGCGCTGTCCGCCGCCGCTGATGCCGATGCGGATCAGGCCCTTGTGCGTGTAGTTCAGCCGCAGGTCGCCGGTGGCGGGGTCCCAGGTGATGTCGGCGCTGCCGCCGCTGGTGACCACGGTGGGCTTGGCGGAGTAGCGCAGGACCGTCTCGCCGTCGCTGCCCGGGTCGCCGTAGAGCACGGCGACGTCCCGGTCGCCGATGGTGGCGCTGGTCATGATCTCCGAGGTCGAGTACTGCAGCTGCGAGTCGCCGAGCCGGTAGTCGGCGACGATCACGTGGGAGTCGCGCCCGTCGAGGGTGATCGCGGTGCCGGGCTGCTGCGGGACGACCGGATAGGTCGGCTCCGCGGCGGCGGCGCCCGTCGGCACGTCGATGGCGTCGATGGCCACGTAGTTGTCCGTGGAGGCCGCGCTGTGGGTGCCGGTGACGACGATCTTCAGGGTGTGCGCCCCCGGGGCCAGGCCGGTCTTCTGGAAGAGCACCGCCTGGTTCTCGCCGCCGAAGTCGTCGACCGTCGCCTGCTTCGTACCGTCGAGGTAGACGTCGGCGTAGCCGTGGTTGTTCGTCTTCGAGCCGATCCAGCGGATCGCGGTGCCGTCGAAGGGGACGGTGACCGAGTCACCGGCCTTGTCCGAGAACGACTCGGTGTGCTTGTAGTCGCCGCCGGTGTAGCTCTGGTCGGCCACGTGCGACCACGAACCGGTGTACTGGAGCGCGGAGTCCGGGTCGTCCCAGGTGTAGGTGGTGTCCGCGGACGGCTGGGCGTTGAAGTCCAGCGAGATGTGGGTCCTGTCGACCGCGGTGGACGTGGAGTTGCCGTGCCGCAGGACGTGGAACTGCGTCTTCGTGTCGGGGTTCATCCGGGCGGTGTCGACGACGGCGGAGTCGTCCGGGGGCGTGGCCCTGATCGCCTCGGTCTTGGTCAGCGGGGCGACGGACTGGGTGAAGTACCCGATCAGCTTGTCCTCGTAGTACTTCGGATCGAGCTGCCGGGTCTCGCGGATCGCCGCCCCGTAGTCGTACGACGTGTAGTTCTCCGGCATGCCCAGCCAGCCCCAGTTGGTGCCGCCGTAGGTCATGTAGAAGCTCTGCGCGGTGGCGCCGACGGCTATGTTCTGCTTGTAGAACACGTTGGCGAACTGGTCGTTGATCAGCTGGGCGCACTTGTCGTAGCCCGGTCCGCCCCAGGGGTCGAAGGCGCCGCCCTGGAACTCCGGTGAGTACAGCGGCTTTCCGGCGGGGTGGTCGTAACTGATGTCGGGGACGCCGTTCCACTTCGTGGGGTTCGAACAGTCGAATCCCTGTGGGTAGGAGTCGGGGCCGTCGACGTCCAGGGCGCCGGAACCGGAGTTGAAGGTGCCGTTGTTGTTGCCGGTCAGCGGGACCGTGATGCCGTCGGCGCGGGCCTTGTCCTCCAGGTGCTGCATGTAGGAGCGGCCGGCGGCCGAGCCGTTGTAGTACTCGTTCTCGACCTGGTAGGCGATGACCGAGCCGGTGCCGTTGGTGAGTTGGTGGCGGGCGATGATGCGGTCGATCTGCGTCAGCCATTCGTCCGCGTACTTCAGGAACCTGGGGTCGTCGCTGCGGTTGGCGCCGGCCTTGGTGGTCAGCCAGCCGGGCAGGCCGCCGCTGTCGACCTCCGCGTTGATGTACGGCGCGGGGCGCGCGATGACGTAGAGGCCGGCCTCCTGGGCCATGTCGAGCAGCCTGTCGACGTCCCGTACCCCGCTGAAGTCGTACACGCCCGGCTTGGGCGAGTGGTAACCCCAGTCGAAGTACAGCGAGGTGGAGTTGAACCCGGCGGCCTTCATCTTCTGGAAGATGTCGCGCCACAGGTCCGGGCTCGGCAGCCGGAAGTAGTGGAACTCGCCGGACCACAGGTAGGTGCGCCTGCCGTCGACGAGGAACGAGTAGCCGTCGAGCGTCACCGTGTGCGCCCGCGGCCCTGCGGCAGGCGCCCCGGTGGGTGATGGCCCGCCCGCGCGGCTGCCCACGTGGCTGCCCGCGTCCAGCGCGGCGGCTGGTCCGGTCATGCCCACGGCCAGGGCGATGGTCGCGGTCGTCGCGAGGACCGCCCTCCACCACCGACGTCGACCGGGTCTCGCGTCCTCGGAACGGCTCCGACTACCCCGCACTGCGGCCTCCATCCGCCTGAGCACTCATCATCGAACAGACTCAGGCAAAGCCGAACAGTAAAGGGCCACAAGGCTCAACACAATGGGGCGGGAGAACACAGTCGGGGCGGTGGAGGCCAAGTCGGCTCACCCGTGGCCGAGAAGCGGCCCACGGGGATCGACGAGTCCGACCCGACACGTGCGGACCTCGGCGGCCGACGGCCCGGCGCGCTCACCGGCGGGCCGCCGGCCACGGCGGGAGCCCGGGCTCACTTCTTCTTCAGCGCGGATGGTTTGTGCACCGCGGAGCGGCCGGACTTGGCGCTGCGCACCTGGTACTGGGGATCGTCCGGTGCCGCGTCCACCGTGCGGCCCGCGGCCCGGCTGCGCTTGGTGATCTTCTTCTCCACCTCGCCCTCGGCCTGGCCGCCGTGACTCTTCCACGCCACCTTGTCGCCCTTCTTCAGGCTCTCGCTCTCGCCCCGTCCCTTCGCCATACCGAAGCTCCTTCCGGGTCGGCCGTCCCCCTGTTTCCAGGGTGCGGGCACCGCGCCCGGGGCGCAGCCGCGGCGACGGCGCGAAGAGCCGGGGTTTACCGCTCGAAGTCAGGGGCAGCCGGAGTTTCGTGCTTCGGACCGGAGGCGCAGGCCCAGCGGGTGACCACCCGGGCTGCCGGCATCCTCCGGGGCCCGTCCATCTCTCCGCTGCGGCACCCTGACCCACCCTTCAGGACACGTCCGGAAACCAGTTCCGGACGTCTGGAAAGACCGTTCAGGAGCGATTCCGCATGCTCACCGACTTGTCGACCAGCCGTCCCGCCACGCCCGGCCGCACCGCTGCGGGGACGCCCCGTCGCACGCACGACGACGCCCCTGACACAGC
>NZ_JBEYJU010000180.1:0-8356 GCF_040703965.1 Streptomyces sp. NPDC006655
CCGTCGAGGTGGGCGAGGGCCTCGGCCCGCTCACGGCCGGGCAGCACGCCCAGGGCGGCTGGGACTCCCCCCCGTCGCTCAGCCGCCCGGAGGCCGGCCCACCCCTCGCCCCCGCTCGTCACCCGTATCCACTAACGTGCCGTTCCTGTTCAACGGGAACGGCACGTGGCATGTGGAGGGTCGGGGGATGAAGATCGACTGGGATCGGCGGCACTGTGCGCGCAAGGGGCATGTGACCTACGCACCCGACGACCCGCGGCTGCGGGTGCGGCTGCACGCCCAGACCGCGATCGGGGACGTGTGGCGCTGTCTGCGCTGCGGGGACTTCGTCCTCGGCGAGCCGCACGGCTCGGGGCCGGCCGCCGACGCCCCGCTGGTGCCGCGCGGGAAGGTGCTGCGGGACCTGTTCATCCTGCGCTTCCTGGCCATCGAGCGGGCCGTGCGCGGAGTGTTCATCGTGCTGGTCGCGGTGGCGGTGTGGAAGTTCTCCAACAGCCAGGACGCCGTGCGCCGGCTGTTCAACGAGTACCTGGACACCTTCCGGCCGGTCTTCCGGCACTTCCACTACGACCTCGACCACTCACCGGTCGTCGGCTCCATCCAGAAGGCCTTCGGTTACCGGCATTCCACCCTGCTGCTGGTCGCGGGACTGCTGCTGGCGTACGCGCTGATCGAACTCGTCGAGGCGGTCGGCCTCTGGTACGCCAAGCGCTGGGCCGAATACCTGACCGTGGTCGCCACCGCCGCGTTCCTGCCGCTGGAGATCTGGGAACTCACCGAGAAGGTCAGTTACCTGAAGATCGCCACGCTGGTGCTGAACATCCTCGCCGTGCTCTACATCGCCCTCGCGAAACGGCTGTTCGGGCTGCGCGGCGGGCGCCGGGCCTTCGACGAGGAACGGCACAGCGCCTCGCTGCTGGAGGTCGAGGAGTCCGCAGGGCTCCAGCCGACCTTGCCTTGACGTCGACGTCAACGCCTACGGTCGTACGCATGCGAATCGGCGAGCTGGCCGCACGGGCCGGGACCACCACGCGCACCCTGCGGTACTACGAGGCGCGCGGGCTGCTGCCCGCGCGGCGCTCCGGGAACGGTCACCGGACGTACGACGAGAGCGACCTGTTGCTGCTCCGGCAGATCCGGACGCTGCGGGACTTCGGGTTCGAGCTGGAGGAGACCCGGCCGTTCGTGGAGTGTCTGCGGGCCGGGCACCCGGAGGGCGACACGTGCCCCGCCTCGCTCGCGGTCTACCGGCGCAAGCTCGCGGAGCTGGACTCGCTGATCGGCGAGTTGCAGGCCGTGCGCGCGACGGTGGGGGCGCAGCTGGAGCGGGCCGAGCGGGCCCGGGACGAGCTGGCCGCCGACGCGGGGGCTCCGGGTGGTCCGGAACCCGTGTGCGAGCTGGGAGGGGTCTTTCCATGATCAGAGCGGCGGGTGTGGCCGAGGTGACGGACGCGGACTTCGCGGCGGAGGTGATCGGGTCCGAGGTGCCGGTGCTGGTGGAGTTCACCGCCGACTGGTGCCCGCCGTGCCGGCAGATGGGACCGGTGCTCACGGCGCTGGCGGCGGAGGAGGGCGAGCGGCTGAAGGTGGTCCAGCTGGACGTGGACACCAATCCGGAGACGACCAACGCCTACCGGGTGCTGTCGATGCCGACCTTCATGGTGTTCCGGAGCGGTGAGCCGGTGCGCTCGATGGTGGGCGCGCGGCCGAAGCGGCGGCTGGTCGAGGAGCTGAACGACGCACTGGGCTGAACCGCTCCGTCATACGAAGAATCCCCCGGGCAATTGCGCTCGGGGGATTTCTTTGCGTATATTCAAGAGTTCGCGACTTCGTATCGGCGGCTAAGTCGATCGGAACGCGAAGAGAACGTTAAGAAGTTCAGTGGGCACAGTATATCCGGGCGGGAGCGGAATTGTCAAACACCGACTTTCCAGATGATGAATTGCGGCACGAGCAGGAATTCATCGACGGACTGTACGAACGGGTGGACGCGCTGCGCGGTGACACCGAGGGCTCGGTCGCGGACGCCCTCGCCCTCGGCGACAAGCCGATGCAGGCCCGCCTGGAGCGGGACATCCTGGTCGCCGAACGCTCCGGACTGCTCGCCGCGCTGAACGCCGTCGACGGCTCCCTCTGCTTCGGCCGGATCGACCTGACCTCCGGCACCAGGCACCACATCGGCCGGATCGGGCTGCGCCTGGACGACGCCGAGCGCACCCCGGTCCTCGTCGACTGGCGGGCCGAGGTCGCCCGCCCCTTCTACCTGGCCACCGGCCACACCCCGATGGGCCTGCGCCGCCGCCGGCACATCGGCACCGACGGCCGCCGGGTCACCTCCCTGCACGACGAGATCCTCGACCTCGGCGACCGCGAGCGCACCGGGCACGAGGACCCGTCCGGCGACGCCGTGCTGCTCGCCGCCCTCACCTCGGCCCGCACCGGCCGGATGAACGACATCGTGCAGACCATCCAGGCCGAACAGGACGAGATCATCCGGGCACCCCACCGGGGAGTGCTGGTGGTCGAGGGCGGCCCGGGAACCGGAAAGACCGCGGTCGCGCTGCACCGGGCCGCCTACCTCCTCTACGAACACCGGGAGCTGCTCGCCAAGCGGGCGGTGCTGATCGTCGGCCCGAACCCCGCCTTCCTCGGCTACATCGGCGAGGTGCTGCCCTCGCTCGGCGAGACCGGTGTGCTGCTCGCGACGGTCGGTGAGCTGTTCCCCGGCGTGAAGGCGACGGTCGCGGACTCCCCGGCGGCCGCCGCGGTGAAGGGGCGCGCGGAGATGGCCGACGTGCTGGCCGCCGTCGTACGCGACCGGCAGGCGCTGCCCGATCCGGTCATCACCGTCGAGCACGACCGCGAGGTGCTGATGCTCGACGACGGCCTGGTCAACGTGGCCCGCGAGCGCACCCGGGCCGCCCGGCTCCCGCACAACGTGGCCCGGGAGTACTTCGAGGGCCACATCCTCAACACCCTCACCGAGCTGTACGCGGAACGGGTCGGCACCGACCCCTTCGACGGCAGCAGTCTCCTGGACGCCTCCGACATCACCCAGATCCGCGACGAACTCGCCGAGAACCCCGAGGTCTGGGCCGCCGTCGACCGGCTGTGGCCGCTGCTGACCCCGCGGCGCCTGGTCGCCGACTTCCTCGCCGAACCGGAGCGGTACCTCGGCCCCGAGGACGCGGCCGCGATCCGCCGCCCGGTCACCCGGGCCTGGACCGTCTCGGACGTCCCCCTCCTGGACGAGGCGGCCGAACTGCTGGGCGTCGACGAACGCGCCGCCCGCGCCCGCGCCGAACGCGAACGCGAGACGCAGATCGCCTACGCGCAGGGTGTCCTCGACGTCTCCTACGCCTCCCGCACCTACGAGTTCGACGACAAGGAGGACGACGACCCCGACGCCTCGGAGGTCCTCTCCGCGCACGACATCATCGACGCCGAGCGGTTCGCCGAACGTCAGGAGGAGGAGGACTTCCGCAGCGCGGCCGAGCGGGCGGCGGCCGACCGCACCTGGGCCTTCGGGCACATCATCGTCGACGAGGCCCAGGAGCTGTCCCCGATGGCCTGGCGGCTGCTCATGCGGCGCAGCCCGACCCGCTCCATGACCCTGGTCGGCGACCCGGCCCAGACCGCGGAGGCGGCGGGCGTCGGCTCCTGGTCGCAGATCCTCGAACCGTACGTGGCGGACCGCTGGGAGCACACCCGGCTCGGGGTCAACTACCGCACCCCGTCCGAGATCATGGACCTCGCCGCGGCCGTGGTCCGCGCCGAGCACCCGGACTTCGAACCACCGAGCTCGGTCCGGTCGACGGGCGTACGGCCCTGGATCCGCCGGGCCGACGGCGACCTGTCCGAGGCCGTGGCCAAGGCGGTCGCCGAACTCACCCCGGCCGAGGGCCGGCTGGCCGTCGTCGCCCCGCGTGACCTGCACCGCGCGCTGGCCGTCCGGCTGGACGGCGTCACGGCGGGCGCCGAGCCGGATCTGACCCGCACGGTCGTCCTGCTCGACCCCCGCCAGGCCAAGGGCCTCGAGTTCGACTCGGTCCTGGTGGTGGAGCCGGGCCGCTACGGCACGAGCGACCTCTACGTCGCCCTGACCCGGGCCACCCAGCGGCTGGGCGTGCTGTACACCCAGGAGCTGCCGGAGGCACTGTCCACCGCGGTCACCGCGCCGTAGCGGGGCTCGCACCGGGACTCCCGCCGGGCGACGGCGGCGGGTAGCCGGGGTGCAGCGCGGCGGACATGGGCGCGGGCGACGCGCACAGCGCGGTCGGGAAGGCCGGTTCCCCGCGCTGCACCGCCGCGCAGCCCCCGGCCGCGGTCTCGAAGAACGTCGACCCGGTCACTGTCCGAGCTAGGCCGGCCGCAGCCACACCGTGGACAGCGGGGGCAGGGTCAGGCGGATGCTGGTGGGGCGGCCGTGGGACGGGTGGGGCTCCGGTTTCACCGGGTCCGGGTTGGTGACACCGCTGCCGCCGTAGGGGGCCGCGTCCGTGTTGAGGGTCTCGTGCCAGGCGGGGATCTCGTCCGGGACGCCGAGGCGGTAGTCGTGGCGGACCACCGGGGAGAAGTGGCAGACCGCGAGCAGCGGGGTGCCGTCCGCGTCGTACCTGAGGAACGCGAGGACGTTGTCCTCGGCCGCGTCGCCCGCTATCCACCGGAAACCGGCGGGGGAGGTGTCCCGCTGCCACAGTGCCGGGGTGGCCCGGTACACCGCGTTGAGGTCACGGACCAGGTCCCGCACGCCCCGGTGGTCGGCCTCCGCGCCGTATGCCGGGTCCAGCAGCCACCAGTCCGGGCCGCGCACCTCCGACCACTCCGCGCCCTGCGCGAACTCCTGCCCCATGAAGAGCAGTTGCTTGCCCGGGTGGGCCCACATGAAGCCCAGGTAGGCGCGTTCGCTCGCGCGCTGCTGCCACCAGTCGCCCGGCATCTTCGAGACCAGCGACCGCTTGCCGTGCACCACCTCGTCGTGGGATATGGGCAGCACGTAGTTCTCGCTGTACGCGTAGACCATCGAGAAGGTCATCTCGTGGTGGTGGTACCTGCGGTGCACCGGCTCGTGCGTCATGTACTCCAGCGAGTCGTGCATCCAGCCCATGTTCCACTTCAGGCCGAAGCCGAGACCGCCGCCGTCCGTGGCGCGGGTGACCCCCTCCCAGGCCGTCGACTCCTCGGCGATGGTGACGACGCCCGGGACCCGGCGGTAGACGGTGGCGTTCATCTCCTGGAGGAACGCCACCGCGTCCAGGTTCTCCCGGCCGCCGTGCTCGTTCGGCGTCCACTGGCCCGGCTCGCGCGAGTAGTCGAGGTAGAGCATCGACGCGACCGCGTCCACCCGCAGCCCGTCGATGTGGAACTCCTCGCACCAGTAGACGGCGTTCGCCACCAGGAAGTTGCGCACCTCGCGGCGGCCGAAGTCGAACTCCAGGGTGCCCCAGTCGGGGTGCGCGGCCCGCAGCGGATCGGAGTGCTCGTACAGCGGGCGGCCGTCGAACTGGGCCAGTGCCCACTCGTCCCGCGGGAAGTGCGCCGGCACCCAGTCCATCAGGACGCCGATGCCCGCCCGGTGCAGCGCGTCGACCAGGTACTTGAAGTCGTCGGGGGTGCCGAGGCGGGCCGTCGGCGCGTAGAAGCCGGTGACCTGGTAGCCCCAGGAGCCGCCGAAGGGATGCTCGGCGACCGGCATCAGCTCGACGTGCGTGAAGCCCAGCTCGGCCACGTAGGCGGGCAGCTGCTCCGCGAGGTCGCGGTAGGTCAGGCCGGGGCGCCAGGACGGCAGGTGCACCTCGTAGACGGAGAAGGGGGCCTCGTGGACGGGGGTGTCGGCGCGGTGCGCCATCCACTGCCCGTCCGTCCACTCGTGGTGGGAGGCGTGCACGATCGACGAGGTGGCCGGCGGCGCCTCCGTGCGGCGGGCCATGGGATCGGCCCGCAGGGTGCGCGAACCGTCCGGGCGGGCGATGTCGAACTTGTACAGCTCGCCCTCGCCGATCCCGGGCACGAACAGCTCCCAGACCCCGGAGGAGCCGAGCGAGCGCATCGGGAACCCGGCGCCGTCCCAGAAGTTGAAGCCGCCGGCCACCCGCACCCCCCGGGCGTTCGGCGCCCACACCGCGAACCGGGTGCCCGCCACGCCCTGGTGGACCGTCGGATGCGCGCCGAGCGCCTCCCACAGCCGCTCGTGCCGGCCCTCCCCGATCAGATGCAGGTCCAGATCACCGAGCGTGGGCAGGAAACGGTACGCGTCCTCGGTCTCCAGGACCGTGCCGTCGTACTCCACCAGCAGCCGGTACACCGGTACGTCGGACAGGGGGAGCAGGGCCGAGAAGAAGCCGTCGCCGTCGTCGTGCAGCTCGGCCCGCAGATCCCGGCCGGCGACGACCGTCACCGCACGGGCGAACGGCCGGAACGCGCGCACGGCCGTCCCGCCGCCCGGCACCGGGTGCGCGCCCAGCACGGAGTGCGGGTCGTGGTGCGTGCCGAGCAGCAGCCGATCGCGGTCGTCGGGGGCTACGGGTGCGGGCTTCTTGGAGGTCACGGACGGGTCTCCCGGGATCAGGTCAGGTCGGAGGTGGCGAGGCGGCGGACGGCCGACAGGGGCACGGGAAGCCAGTCGGGGCGGTGCCTGGCCTCGTAGACGACCTCGTAGACGGCCTTGTCCGTCTCGTAGGCCCGCAGCAGGACGGGGTCGGTGCGCGGGTCGGCGCCGGTGATCTCGGCGTAGCCGGAGCAGTAGGCGGCTCGGCACGCGGCCGCCCAGCCGGGGACCGGCGGGGTCACCGAGTGGGCCGCGTAGTCGAAGGAGCGCAGCATCCCGGCCACGTCCCGCACCGGCGGCTGCGGCATCCGGCGTTCGGCCAGCGGACGGGCCGGCTCTCCCTCGAAGTCGATCAGCGACCATTCCCCGGACGGCGCGCGCAGGCACTGCCCCAGGTGCAGATCGCCGTGCACCCGCTGGGCCGTCCAGGTACGGCCCTCGGCCGCCAGCTCCGCCAGCGCCGTGTAGGCGGACCGCAGCCCGTCCTCGTACGGCCGCAGCGCCGGGACCGCCTGCGCGGCCGCCGCGAGGCGCTCCAGCATGCCGCCGACCAGCGGCTCCAGCTGGCTGTGGCCGAGGGTGACGGTGGGCAGCGCGTGCGCCAGCGCCGTGTGCACCTCGGCGGTGGCCCGACCCAGCGCCCGTGCCTCGGCGGTGAAGTCCTCGGCCTTGGCCAGCTCGCGCAGCGCCAGCTCCCAGCCGTCGGTCGCGCCGTGCACGAAGGGTTGCAGGACGGCCAGGACGTACGGTTCACCGCCCAGCTCCGCCCGCAGCCAGGCGGTCGGGGCGGGCACCCGGGCGCAGCCCTCGCGGGCCAGCGCCAGGGGTATCTCCAGATCGGGGTTGACGCCGGGCACCACCCGGCGCAAGAGCTTCAGGATGAACGTATCTCCGTAGACCACCGACGAGTTGGACTGCTCGGCGGTCAGGAGGCGGGCCACCAGCCCGTCGCGTATCTCCTGGCCGGGGTCCCGTTCGAAGCGCAGGCCACCGATGCGGGCCCGAGAACGCAGCGCCTCCAGGAGGACCTCGGCGGGCCGGGGGTCGTACAGGGCGTCGTACACCGTGTGCCCGGCCAGCGGACCGTCGGGCACATGGCCGATCAGCGCGGGCGCCAGATGGGGCGGCAGCGCCTCGCGCACCCCTATGAGGAGCTGGTAGCAGTCGCCGGCCTCGGCGGGCACCGGCGGCTGCTCGGCGCGGACCAGCAGATGGTACAGACCCACCCTGCCGTCGGGCGGCAGCAGTTCGGTCTCGGCCACCGGGGAGAATCCGGCGACCGGGCGCCCCTTGCCGGCGAACCAGCGCTGCCGGGGCAGCCACTCGCGCAGCAGGGGGTCGAGCGAGGCGAGGAGAGCGGATGTGGAGGGGGTGACCGTTTCCGCCATGCGGCACGTCCTTTCCCCGGGTCGTCGGGGGCTTTACTGCTGCGTGCCCCGGGCGGGCCGGAGGAAACCGACCCGCCCGGGCTCTCGTCTATTGAGCCGTGTCGGTGCGCAGGCGGAACCAGTAGAAGCCGTGCCCGGCCAGGGTCAGCAGGTACGGCAGCTCGCCGATCGCCGGGAACCGCACCCCGCCGAACAGCTCCACCGGGTGCCGCCCGTTGAACCGGCGCAGGTCCAGTTCCGTCGGCTGGGCGAACCTGGAGAAGTTGTGCACACACAGGACCAGGTCGTCCTCGTACTCCCGCAGGAACGCGATCACCGCCGGGTTCGACGACTGGAGTTCGGTGTAGGACCCCAGTCCGAAGGCAGGATTCTGCTTGCGGATCTCGATCATCCGCCGGGTCCAGTGCAGCAGGGAGGACGG
>NZ_JBEYJU010000181.1:0-8339 GCF_040703965.1 Streptomyces sp. NPDC006655
TGGATCGGCGACGGCGGTGAAGGTGCGAAGTACTGGCTCCAGGTCCTGACCGAGATCAAGAACCGCGGCGCGGCCGATGTCCTGATGCTGGTCTGCGACGGCCTGACCGGCCTCCCGGACGCCGTGAACACCGTCTGGCCTGCGACGATCGTCCAGACCTGTGTCGTGCACCCGCTGGGAACAGCTTTCGTTACGCGTCCTAGCCCAGAGTGGAGCGGCCCATGCCCTATGTCCGCGACTCGTTCTGGAGCGGACGGACGTTCACCTCACTGGAGCACATGCAGGCCGAGGCCCTGCTCTGGGCAACGAATGTCGCAGGCCAGCGGCAGTGCCGGCCGCTGGGCGGCGCGAAGCCGCTGTCGGTGTTCGAGGCGGTGGAGGCCGAGGCCCTCCTGCCGCTGCCCGAGACGCCGTTCGTGCTGGCGAGATGGTCAACTGCCCTGGTGGGGCCGGACATTCACGTAAAGGTCGGCCGCACGCTCTACTCGGTGCCCTGGAAACTCATCGGCCGCCGGGACGATGTCCGCTCCACCGCCACCATGGTCCAGATCTTCCACGAGGGCACGCTGGTCAAGACCCACGCCGCCCTGGAGCTGGGCAAACGCACCGGCAAGAACGACTACCCGCCCGAGAAGATCGCCTTCCAGATACGGACGCCGATCTGGTGCCGCGGCCAAGCCCCGCAGGTCGGCGATGCGTGCCGCGAGGTGATCGATCAGCTGCTGGAGGTCAACGCTCCATACCGGCTCCGCGCGGCCCAGGGAGTACTCGGACTGCGCAAGAAGTACGGCGACGCCCGTCTGGAGGCCGCCTGCAGAAAGGCGATCACGGCCGGCGACCCGTCCTACCGCACCGTCAAGGGGATCCTGGTCGCCGGCACCGAGACCGATCCGGAACCGGAGACCGGCGACGCCGGAGCCGCGGCCTTCCTGCACGGTCCCGAGGGCCTGTTCGCCGCCGTCCCCACTCAGATGCCCGGCGACGTCCACGACGACCAGGACCGCGGTGACGCCGAGGAAGCCGAACGATGAGTGTGATGACCACCGCCCTGCGTGACTCGCTCAAAACCCTGCGGCTTTCGGGGATGCTGGAAACGCTCGACGCCCGACTCCCCCAGGTCCAGAAGGGCGAACTCGGCCACCTCGACTTCCTCCAGGTCCTCTGCCAGGACGAGATCACCCGCCGCGAGTCCGTCGCCCTCGAACGGCGCCTGCGCAGAGCGAAGTTCGAGCAACAGGCCACCTTGGAGGGTTTCGACTTCAACGCCTCCCCGAAGCTGCCCGCCGCCCAGATCCGTGATCTCGCGGCCCTGCGCTGGCTCCACTCCGGCGAGTCCGTCATTCTGTTCGGCCCCGTCGGGGTCGGGAAGACACACGTCGCCCAGGCCCTCGGCCACCAGGCCGTCCGCCAGGGCGCCAACGCCCGCTTCGCCAAAACCAGCCGCATCCTGGCCGAGCTCGCCGGCGGCCACGCGGACCGCACCTGAGACAAGCGCATGCGCGAACTCATCCGCCCCGACATGCTCATCCTCGACGACTTCGCGATGCGCCAGCTGTCCCCGTCCCAGGCCGATGACCTCTACGAACTCGTCTCCGAGAGGCAAGGCCGGTCCTTGATCATCACCAGCAACCGGGCGCCCAGCGACTGGTATCCGCTCTTCCCCAACCCGGTCGTCGCCGAGTCGCTCCTGGACCGGCTCATCAACGCCAGCCACCAAGTCATCATGAACGGTCCCAGCTACCGCCCCAACAAACGACCGAAGGGACCCACCGACAAGCCGTCGGCCACCTGACGCCCCGCCCAGTTGTCCGCGTTCCCTCCTGCGGCACAAACTCCCTCCCCCGCACCGGGGTTGACGTGCTAGCAGGAGGGGCGACGGCCGAGGACTACCTCCTGGGTGGGCACGGCTGACCAGGCCAGCCCGGGTTCACAGCCACCGCTTGGCTGCTTCGACACTGTCGCCACCGCTGGTGTTGAACGCGATCGCAGCCTTCCGCGCATGCCGTCGGACCAGGTTCACGACCTGCTCGAAGAGCGGCAGAAGAGGTTCCGGCTTGCGGATCCCGCCGCCGATGACGACGACGTCCCAATCACGCTCGGACAGTGCCGCGATCATCGCGGGCTCTGCTGACTCGTCCAGCGCAATCAGCGTCATGGATGCATCGATGGCATAGTCACCGAAACGTGCCAGTTCCTGGTCGAGAGCAGCGCGGATCACGTCCCCGTCCATGCCAGGCACTGTGTTCGGATCGACTCCAAGAATGAGAACGGAAGGCATGTCCGGGAAGACGATCAGCCGCCTTAGCTGGTTCCCGAGGCGCAAAACTGCCGCCTGAAGCACCGAGGCCGCTGCGAGGGCGGACGGCCACCCGGGGAATTACGTGAAGTTAGCCCTGGGGAATTAAGTGATCGTCCACAGGCAGCCGGTCCTCGATCCGGGAGCAACGTCTGCGACCGCCCAGGTCAGCTCACCTCACATCCGACGGCTCAGAGATCGGTCGGTCCGTATCGGCGCCGCAGCTGTGTGGGCTTCGGGGGTTTGCTCCTTCAGGGTTGCGGGAGTGCTCCGCCTCGGTGAACAAGGCATGCTCCAGAGCGTCCAACCCGAACAGCATGAACCCGAGCAGTACCGGCAGAATCAGAACGATCACGGCCATGACGCCTCCCGGGGAAGCGGTGACACAGGTGACTACTCCTGCTGCTCCAGACTGCTCCGAACGGGGGATGGGCGCCTGTTCAGGCGTGGACAGCTAGGCCGTTCGCGTGAACGACTCGGCCGTCCATGCAGGTCAGAGGGACGGGCGTGACCGCTGCTGGGCGGGCCAGGGTCATTGCTTCGATGCGATCCAGGTGGAAAACATCCCGGGCCGCGTAGCGCTTGAGGTTGCGGACTGTCTCGCACCGGGTTCTGCCCGCAGGCGGTCCGCACGATCTGGTGCAGGGGCCCCGTTCGCTTGTCGGTCGCTGCCCCAGTTGAGGCGACGGTGCTGCCGGCTGCCCGGGGAACGCTCGACTGGGCTGACGCCGCACAGGGCCGCGAAGGACGCCCCACTGCCCAGGCGTTCCGGGTTGTTGCGCTGACGGCGGTTGGAGAGGCTACGTGGTCCGGCGCGAGGGTCATGAAGTCGCGTGCTGCCCATCTGCGGCTGGGCGAAGACCCGGCTGCGGAAAGCAGGCGGGCCGACGGACGGGCTAGCCTGATCAGCGACATCCGAAACGAGACAGCCGACCTGGAGAGACAGCTGCCCTTTTCTCGTTCTTGCCGCCCTCGCCCGCAGTGTGCCGGCCCCTTTGCCTGTTCGAAAAGGCCGCTGTCCTACTCCCACACTGCGCCGGCCGTTACGCATGTGAGTGACGCTCGGTCACATAGTCCGAGTAAGGCCGTCCGCCTGTTCGGGAGCTCCCGGACAGGGTCTGGCCTCGGCAGACGACCGGTTGACCGTCCTGTTGAACAGCGAGCCGTTCCTTACGCTGGGTCGCAAGGGGCGCCCGTCCCTGTGACGAACTCGAGGCGGAGGAGCACTGCCGTGACGGACCTCGTACTGCTCGCGGGCGGACCGGTGACGATGACCCACCACGTCACCGGCACCTACTTCATGTGCAACGACTGGCACGACGGCGTCGGCAACCACACCCAGACCTGGGCACAGGACCCTTTCGCCAAGGACAACACCTCTCATCGGTGGTTCCTGCGGCAGAACACGGGCGGCACCGTGCGCATCGAGTCGTACGCCAACCACCGCTGCCTCACCGCCGGAGCCAATCCGTCCGACATCGTGACCTTGCGGGAAAGCACCGACAGCCTCAACCAGCACTGGCGGCTCGTTGCGCATGCGGAGCGAGGCAACGACTTCTACCTGGTCTCGGTCGTGCACCCGCGCTACGCCCTGGCCATCGCCGATCACCTCCAGGGCAACGACCGGCTGGTCGGCCTGACCCGCATGTGGGGCGGCCCCAACCTCTCCCAGCTGTGGCGGATCTACCCCTCGTCAGAAGACCAGGACTGACAGCCCCCAGCACGCTTCGAAGACATCCACGGCAGACGCGCATGACAGGGCCGCCCTCCCGTCGGAGGGCGGCCCTGTCATGCGGTCACATCCAGCAGGCAGTCAGGGCAGGCGATGTCGGCGGCTCGGAGGATGGCCTCGAAAAGCGCTGCTCCGGTTTCCTCGCCAACACCCCGCGGGCCTGAAGCCAAGTCGTCGTCGCGTAGCTGACGAGACGCTGGCGGGCCGAGACGCACCGGTCGCAGCCGCTGATCCGGACAGGTGGATGATGATCTCCCCCTGGCTCGACGTACTTCCAACGATCAGTGCAGGCCCGGAAGGAGGAGTCCCACGCTCGCCGTGATCACACCGTCAGGGCCCTCGCCTTGCGCGTCAACGGGGAGCGGGAAGGGCGCTGGAGGTGGAGGACGAGCAGCGCCAGGGCGCCGGTTGCCGCGGACCAGGTGAGGGTGAGCAGGCCGTCGGACCAGGGGATGTGCGGGGTGAGGGCTGAGCACAGTGCCAGCTGGGTCACGCCGTACAGGGGAAGCGCGGACACGCCCGCCACGTCCATCAGCGTGTTGAAGACGGGATTCTGCAGGCCGGTGTCGACCAGGCTGAGCATGATGATGAGGAAGAAGCCCTCCAGCTCGCCGCGGACGAGAGAGCCGAGCAGGAGACCGATGCCGCCGTAGGCGAGGCCGGCGCCGACAAGGGCCAGCGCCAGGGGTGCCGCGTGGCGTACAGGCAGGGAGATGCACAGCAGGATCGTGGTGTAGCACGCCAGTACGGCGGCGGTGAGGGCGACGGCGACGAGCTTCGCCAGCAGCATCGGCAGCCGGGGATAGCCGACCAGCAGCAGACGGCGGTCCAACTGCCGGGACAGGAACGTCTCGGTGAAGGTGATGAATCCCGCGACCATGGTGACGGCGCCCAGCGCACTGGCCACTTGCCCTACTTGGCCGGCCGGGGCGGAGACGGGGGCGCTGATGGTGTCCAGCGAAATGCGCACCAGTCGGTCGGAGGTGCACAGGCGTGCCACGGTGATCCAGACGGGGATGAACGCGACCGCCAGAACCAGGGCCAGCCGGTTACGCAGGTGGCCCAGCAGAGTGCAGCGCAGCAGTTGAGTGAATGCCGTCCAGGAGAGCCTCATCGGTCGTTCTCCTCGAAGTGCAGACGGCCGTGGCGCAGGTGAGCGATCGCGTCGAAGTGGTGCAGGTCGTGCAGCAGGTGGGACACCACAATGATCGACCGGCCTCGGTCACGCAGGTCGGCGGCCAGGGTCCAGAACCGCTGATGGGTGTCCCAGTCGAAGCCTTGGTAGGGCTCGTCCAGGACCAGCAGCTGAGGATCGTGTATGAGAGCGATCAGCAGGTTCAGCTTCTGGCGTGTTCCGCCGCTGAGTTCGCCGACCTGCTGTCGTCGGCAGTCGGTCAGCGCCAGTAGTTCCATCAGCTCGTAGGCGCGTTCCAGTGTCGGCAGCCGGTAGGCCGTCTTGAACAGCCGCAGATGCTGTCCGACGGTGAACGCGTCGTTCAGCACGGCCCGTTGTGGGCAGTACCCCACGGCCCCGGTCCGTGTCACCGTTCCGCGGTCGGGTGCGAGGTGTCCTACGGCGACCCGAAGCAGAGTGCTCTTTCCCGCGCCGTTCTCGCCGACGACTCCGACGAGCGTCCCGGCGGGCACGTCAAGGTCCACGTCGCGCAGGACCTGCCTGCGGCCGTACGCCTTGCAGACTCCGCTGATCCGCAGCCGTGGCCGGTGTCGCGTGGCTACTTCCTGCACATGACCCCCTCGAATGATCGGGCAGGTGGAGCGAGCCGCCCCGCAGAGAAGCCCGCCACAGAGGCCGGGGCGGCGCAGGCTCACGTCCGCCGGCCTGACCGGCTCATGACGGCTCAGCCATTCCGGCCCGGACGGTCCGGCCTGGCGTGCCGGACCGGCCATGCGAGGCGGCGCGCTGCCGCCCGATGCCCAACGACTGCATACCGGCGGGTGTAACGGCGCTGGCTCGATGTTCCACACCCGCCAGTGGGGCGTGACGTGCGCCGCGGTCCGCCGTTGTAGGAATCGATGCCCCCGACACCACAGCGAGACTTCAGCGCTCCCACGATCGTGATCGGAGCCGGCCCCCACGGCCTGGCGGCCGCCGCGCTACTCAAACGCTTCGACGTACCGACCGTGATCCTCGAAAGGTCGGACCGAGTAGGAAACAGCTGGGCGCAGCGATACGACCACCTGCGCCTGCACACCACCCCCGGCACCTCGAAACTCCCCGGCCTCCCGGTGCCGCGCCAGGCCGGCCCGTGGGTGAGCCGCGACGACTACGTGCGCTATTTGGAGAGCTACGCCGCCCACCACCGGCTCGACGTCCGGCTCACCACGCCGGTGCTGCGCATCCAGCGGACCGGGCCCGGCTCGGACGCACGCTGGCTGGTCTGCACCCCGGACGGCCCCGTCCCCACCGACGCGGTCGTGGTGGCCACCGGCCGCTGCCACGCCCCGCACGTCCCCCACTGGCCGGGGCGCGCCACCTTCACCGGCACGCTGCTGCACTCGGCCCGCTACCGCTCTCCGGCGCCTTACCGCGGGCAGCACGTCCTGGTGGTCGGCGCCGGCAACAGCGGTACCGAGATCGCCGCCGTCCTCGCCGGGGCCGGAGCCGCACGGGTACAGATCTCAGTCCGTACCCCGCCCAACATCCTGCCCCGCTCCAGCGCCCGATGGCACGCGATCGGCCGGCTGACGGAAGCCCTCCCGCTGGCGTGGCGTGACCGCACCTCCCTGCTCACGCAACGTGTCGCGGTGCCCGACCTGACCTCACGGGGACTGCCCCGGCCCCGCACGGGCCTGTACACGCGTAACGCCCGCGAGGGAGTCAACCCGGTGCTCGACCACGGCTTCGTGGACGCCGTGCGGTCCGGGCGAGTCGAGCCGGTCCCGGCCGTCCGCCGATTCGACGGGCCCGACGTAGTACTGGCCGACGGTACCCGAGTGCGGCCCAACACGGTCATCGCCGCCACCGGGTACCGGACCAACTTGTACGACCTGGTGGGTTCACTGGGCGTACTCGACGAGGACGGGCGCCCCCTCGTCGTAGGGTCGGAAACCCATCCCGAAGCCCCCCACCTGTATTTCGCCGGCTACATCAATCCCCTCACAGGGGTTCTCCGCCAGGCGGGCATCGAGGCGCGCGCC
This sequence comes from Streptomyces sp. NPDC006655, assembly GCF_040703965.1. Taxonomy (NCBI): domain Bacteria; kingdom Bacillati; phylum Actinomycetota; class Actinomycetes; order Kitasatosporales; family Streptomycetaceae; genus Streptomyces; species Streptomyces sp. NPDC006655. The sequence goes on from NZ_JBEYJU010000181.1 coordinate 7,188, forward strand.
ATCGCCCACGCTGTTCGCCGTGAGAAGGCCCGATCGACCCTTCTCGCCCCTCGGGGGAATGCTCCGAGCTGACAGAGTTTCGGAAGCCTGACCTTTCAGCGTTTGCCCTGCAGGGCGATTGGACGCCGCGGTGGCAAGCATGGATGTTTCGGCGGAGAGCACAGGGCTCCGCGGAAGTCGTCCGATGGGATGCCTGGGCAGATAACGGGCGTGTGGTCGAGCGGGCCAGGCAGGAGTAGGCACCGGCTCTTTCACCGGCTACAGGGCCGACCATTCGGCCCCGCCGCATCTGGGGTATGGAATCCTCATGCACCCCGCACGTCGCGTGCTGGCCTCGTCCGCCTTGCAATGTCTCCGCATGTGGAGGAGGACACTGGCTCGCGGGCTGCAGGGACGGTATGCCGGGTGAGTATGAGACTCCTTCGTGATCGGGCGGCGGCCACCCCTCATGAGCATGTATGTCATTTGCATCGCGTAGGGGGTGCTGTCTGCTTTGGCGTAATCAACCGAAAGGGAATGTCGTGCGTTCTGCTTTACCGCGCCATGGGGCCCCGTCGATGGTTTCCCCGAGCCATCGACTGTGGCGCCGTGCGGCGGTCGCTGCAGCTACGGTGTGTGCCACGCTGAGCGGTGTTCTGGGTGCTGCCGCGTCCGCCTCGGCTGATCCGTCCGGCGGCACCGGCGAAGTTCGCAGCGTGAGCACCGACCGGCACATCGGCACCTACGGCAACGCCGGCGTGGTGCTCGCCGCGTTCACCGATTCGTACTGGCCAGGCTCGATGGACAGAAGCTGGACCTTCACCCCGCGAGAGAATGGCAGGTACTACAGCCTTCAGAGCACCACCAAGAAAACCTGCTGGACCCGCAGCCCGAAGCCCCATGTCGGTGGCGACTGGGACCGCTATGGCCTGCGGATTGTCACCCTGTCGCCGTGCAGTCCGAGCGCCACGAACCAGCAGTTCCAACTGTGGGCAGAGCCTGGCTGGGCGCCGCGTGGAACGGTTTCCATCCATCCCGGGATGGGGTCTGTGTAGCGAACGGTGGAACTCGGTCGGTTTTGTTCAGTGGCGTCCGGCGGTGAGCCGGCCGTCGAAGGTGATGTCGAAGGCTTGGAGTGCGGCCTTCCAGCGCATGGTCCAGCGTTTGCGTCCG
>NZ_JBEYJU010000182.1:0-8131 GCF_040703965.1 Streptomyces sp. NPDC006655
GCCGTCGTTGTTGCGGTCGGCGCCGGTGTGGTCGGAGATCATGAAAAGACCGCCGCCGTTCTTCACGAAGTTCATGATCGCGGTCTTCTCGGCGGTCGTGAACTTGGTGTTGGGCTCGGGCAGCACCAGCGCGTCGAACTTCGACAGGTCGGTCGTCGAGGAACCGCCGTAGGTCAGGGCGCTGGTGGCGGTCTTCAGGCTGTAGCCGCCGGTCTTCTGGAGGGCCACGCCCCAGGATGAGAGGGCGCCGGTCCAGTCGGTCTCCGAGGACGGGGACGGGTTCTGGGCGAGCGGGTCGGGCTTGCTGGTGGAGATGATCCAGTCCGCGTTGCCGGCCTCCTCGGCGTGGCCGTCGTCGAACAGGACGCGGTGGGTGGTGGCCGCGTGGGCGGGGGTCGCGGCACTGGTCACCTGCGCGGCGGCCCCGGCCGCGAGCAGGCTGAACACGGTCGCGGCGGCGGTGAGTTCGCGGCGCGAGAGGGCGAAGCCGGGCATCTGTCATTCCTCCGTCGGTGGGGGATGGGAGAGAGGGATGGCGGTGCGGGTGGGGGTACTGCGTCGGTCGGTCTGCGCGCGTAGAGTCCAGGGCGATCGTTCACCCGGGGCAGGCTGGACGGTACCGGGGCGACTCGGCGCGCCGACAGGATCTCCGGGGGCTTCTCATGTGTTTCTTACCCGTACATGACAACCGTGGAGGGCTGAAACCGCTCGTCTAAACTGTCGCCGGACAGCGCACAGGCAGCACGGACGGTACGGGGGAGCACGGACATGGCAGACGTACGCCGTCAACTACGCTCGGGCACGGTCGTCCTCGGCGGTATGGGCCTGCTGGCCGCCGCCCTGACCGCCTGCTCCTCGGACCCCGACAAGCGCTGCGTCGACCGCGACAGCTACCGCGCCACCAAGGGCTACCGGGTCGTCTCCGACAAGAACTGTGCCTCCACCAAGTCCGCCGTCGACGCCGGCTACTACTACGGAGGCAAGAAGAAGGGCGGCTGGGTCACGGGCGGCTCGTTCACCAAGTCCCGTGGGAGCTCCGGCGGTTCGTCGAGCGGCGGACACGGCGTCCACCGCGGCGGCTTCGGCGGCGGCCACGGCGGCTCCGGCGGCTGACCGGCCCATGGAGCGCCGTACGGCCGACCCCCGCCCCGGCTGGCAGCGGACCGTCGAGGAGCAGGGTGTGATCTATCCCCTCACCCGCCATCCCGACGGCGTGCTGCGCCCGTACTGGGACGAGAGCGCCTACTACGCCTTCGGCCTCGACGAGGTGGAGGCGCTGGAGGAGACGGTCGCGGAACTGCACGCGATGTGCCTGGCGGCGGCCGACCGCATCGTCACGACGAATCGTTTCGCCGACCTCGGCCTCACCGATCCCCGGGTGGTGCGGGCCGTCACCGACTCCTGGCACCGCCGCGCCGAACTCCCCTCCCTCTACGGCCGTTTCGACCTCCGTTACGACGGCACCGGCCCGGCGCGACTCCTGGAGTACAACGCGGACACCCCCACCTCCCTGGTGGAGGCGGCCTCCGCCCAGTGGTTCTGGATGGCGGACCGCTTTCCGGGCGCCGACCAGTGGAACAGCCTCCACGAACGCCTGGTCGCCGCCTGGCGCGAGCAGGCCCGTCTGCTCCCCTCGGGCACCCCGCTGTACTTCGCCCACTCCTCGGCCGACGAACTGGGCGAGGACCTCATGACGGTCGCGTACCTCAAGGAGACGGCCGAACAGGCGGGCCTCGACACCGACTGGATCTCCATGGAGGAGATCGGCTGGGACACCCTCTCCGGCCGCTTCGTCGACAACGCCCTCCGGTTCATCCGCGCGTGCTTCAAGCTCTACCCGTGGGAGTGGCTCACCACGGACGCCTTCGCCCCGCACGTCCTCGACACCCTGGACAACGGCGGCGGCACGGGTACGACGATGTGGGTCGAGCCCGCCTGGAAGATGCTGCTCAGCAACAAGGCGCTGCTGGCGATCCTGTGGGAGCTTTACCCGGGCCACCCCAACCTCCTCCCGGCCTACCTGGACGGCCCGAGAGAGCTGTCCCGTACGACGGGCTACGTCAGCAAGCCGCTGCTGGGCCGGGAGGGCGCGGGGGTGGTCGTGCACGAGCCCGGCCACGCCCCGGTCGTCCGCGAAGAGCCGTGCTGCTACCAGGAGCTCGCCCCCCTGCCCGACTTCGACGGCAACCATGTGGTGCTGGGCGCATGGGTGGTGGGCGAGGAACCGGCGGGCCTGGGCATCCGCGAGTCGGCGGGCCTGGTCACGGACGACTACGCCCGCTTCCTGCCCCACGTGATCCTGTAGCGCCGCACGCCGGCCCGCGCCCGACGAAGGTGGTCCACGCGCTGGGGGAGAAGGTGAGTGCGGGGCCGGTGGGGCGTTTGCCGTGGCGGACCGGGATGAGGGCTCGGACTGGACGAGGGTCCGGCGCCACGGGTCCCTGCGGCGGAGCCACGGGGAGTCGTGCCGGAAGCCCGTGACTGACGCCAGGGACGGCTGTCCACGTGCACCACGTCGGTGACCGAGAGGTCCCCACGCGCGTGCGCCCCTGAGCGGACTTCGTCGCGCACTCCGTCGGCGGCGCAGCTCCCCGGACAACGGTCCGACGATGAACGCCCTCAATTCCTTTGCACGACCGAGCAGGTCGCACCTAGCGTGCAAGCGCGTAGGAAACGTGCGCCAGGGCAGCATGCCACCCGAATGAGGAGCAACCGCCGTGGGAATCATGGTCTCGGTCAGGGGCTGGCTGGAGTGTGACGACGGACAGCTGGCCCAGATCAAGGAGATCGTGGAAGCAGACGATCCGGAGCGCACCTACAGCGGGGGCTGGGCCTTTCCCGCTCGGCAGTACAACTACGTCAGGTGGGCCTTCTACGGGGGCGACATCCGCGCGGTGTCCCTCTGCTGGTTCGAGGAGAGATTGCGTCAGATCGCCCGGATCCCGGCCTCCTGCCAGGACGACGAGTACGACGAGAGACCCCGAGGACTGTTTCTGGTCAGCCACGACGTCGACGGCATGAGCGAGTGGAGGGTCCACAACGGCAGCCTGGTGATCGGTCTTCCGGACGGGGATTACCACTACCTCGACGCCTAGGGCCCTGCTTATGGATCCCCGTGCGTCGAGCGTGCGTGCCGGGCGTCGCGACGCCGCGGAGATCCATCAGAAGGGCCCTAGCCCGATCTCGAGGAGACACCGGACTACCGGGGGCCCTCAGGCGCTCAACACCCCCCACAGCTGTTCCATCCCCCACTCCAGGTCCTCCTCCTCCACCACCAGCGGCGGGGCCACCCGCACCGTCGCCCCGTGCGACTCCTTCACCAGGACCCCCCGCTCCATCAGCCGCTCCGAGACCAGCCGCCCCGACCCCACCCCCGGAGCCACGTCCACCCCCGCCCACAGACCCCGCCCCCGCACGGCCGTCAGCAGTCCGCTGCCGGCGATCTCCGCCAGCCGCCGGTGCAGCACCTCCCCCAGGACCGTCGCCCGCTCCTGGAACTCCCCGGTCCGCAGCATCGCGATCACCTCCAGGCCCAGGGCGCAGGCCAGCGGGTTCCCCCCGAACGTGGAGCCGTGTTCGCCCGGCCGGAAGACACCCAGCACCTCCGCCCGCGCCACCACCGCCGACACCGGCAGCACCCCGCCCCCGAGCGCCTTCCCGAGGACGTACACATCGGGCACGACCCCCTCGTGCTCACACGCGAACGTGCGCCCGGTCCGCCCGAGACCGGACTGGATCTCGTCCGCGACGAACAGCACGTCCCGCTCGCGGGTCAGCTCCCGCACCCCCGCCAGGTAACCCGCCGGCGGCACGATCACCCCGGCCTCGCCCTGGATCGGCTCCAGCAGTACGGCGACCGTGTTCTCGGTCAGCGCGGCGCGCAGGGCCGTCAGGTCGCCGTACGGGACGATCTCGAAGCCGGGCGTGTACGGCCCGTAGTCCGCCCGCGCCTCGGGGTCGGTCGAGAAGGAGATCACCGTGGTCGTACGGCCGTGGAAGTTGCCGCCGGCGACCACCACCTTCGCCATCTCCGCGGGCACGCCCTTGACCCGGTACCCCCACTTCCTGGCGGTCTTCACCGCCGTCTCCACCGCCTCCGTCCCCGTGTTCATCGGCAGCACCATCTCCATCCCGCACAGCTCCGCGAGCTGGGTGCAGAACGCGGCGAACCGGTCGTGGTGGAAGGCCCGGGACGTCAGCGTCACCCGGTCCAGCTGCGCCTTCGCCGCCGCGACCAGGCGCGGGTGGCCGTGCCCGAAGTTCAGCGCCGAGTAACCGGCCAGGAGGTCCAGGTAACGGCGCCCCCCGACGTCGGTCAGCCACGCCCCCTCGCCCGTGGCGATCACCACCGGCAGCGGGTGGTAGGTGTGCGCGCTGTGCAGTTCGGCGGCGGCGACGAGGGCTTCCGTAGTGGTCACGGCGACTCCGGGGGACGCGACGGGATTGCCCCCTTTCCTACCTCTTGTCCGTGCCCGACTGGTGGACGCCACGACCCCCGGGCCCGGCGCGGCCGGTAATGTGACGTGCGGGCCGTGACTGGCGCGCTGGGGTCTGCCGTCACTTTCCCGTCGTCCGCCCGGAGGGCGTCGTGAGGCAGGCGGGAAAGTGACGGCAGACCCCGAGGATGGGACCGACCATCGGGGAGCGGCTCGTGCTGTGATCGAGTGCCGTGCGCCTGGGCCGAACCGTGAGTGCCGTACGACATGTCCGGAGGTCCCGAATGACTGACAAGTCCGCGCCCCTGTCCACCGAGTCCACCGCCTACCGCGCCGCCCTCGACGTGATCCGCGCCGTCGAGCCGCGCGTCGCCGACGCCATCGGCCAGGAGGTCGCCGACCAGCGCGAGATGCTCAAGCTGATCGCCTCCGAGAACTACGCCTCCCCGGCGACCCTGCTCGCCATGGGCAACTGGTTCAGCGACAAGTACGCCGAGGGCACCATCGGCCGCCGCTTCTACGCCGGCTGCCGCAACGTCGACACCGTCGAGGGCCTCGCCGCCGAGCACGCCCGCGAGCTGTTCGGCGCCCGCCACGCCTACGTGCAGCCGCACTCCGGCATCGACGCCAACCTGGTCGCCTTCTGGGCCGTCCTCGCCGACCGCGTCGAGGTGCCCTTCCTGGAGAAGACCGGCGCCCGCCAGGTCAACGACCTGACCGAGGCCGACTGGGCGGAACTGCGGCAGGCCTTCGGCAACCAGCGGATGCTCGGCATGTCCCTGGACGCCGGCGGCCACCTCACGCACGGCTTCCGCCCGAACATCTCAGGAAAGATGTTCGACCAGCGCTCCTACGGCACCGACCCGGCCACCGGCCTCATCGACTACGACGCGCTGCGCGTCCAGGCCCGTGAGTTCAAGCCGCTGATCATCGTCGCCGGCTACTCCGCGTACCCCCGCCTGGTGAACTTCCGGATCATGCGGGAGATCGCCGACGAGGTCGGCGCGACCCTCATGGTCGACATGGCGCACTTCGCGGGCCTGGTCGCCGGCAAGGTCCTCACCGGCGACTTCGACCCGGTCCCGCACGCCCAGATCGTCACCACCACCACCCACAAGTCGCTGCGCGGCCCGCGCGGCGGCATGGTCCTGTGCGACGACTCCCTCAAGGACCAGGTCGACCGCGGCTGCCCGATGGTCCTCGGCGGCCCGCTCCCGCACGTCATGGCCGCCAAGGCCGTCGCCCTCGCCGAGGCCCGGCAGCCCGCGTTCCGGGACTACGCCCAGCGGATCGTGGACAACTCGCGCGCGCTGGCCGAGGGCCTGATGCGCCGGGGCGCCACCCTGGTCACCGGCGGCACCGACAATCACCTCAACCTGATCGACGTGGCCACCTCCTACGGCCTCACCGGCCGCCAGGCCGAGACCGCGCTCCTCGACTCCGGCATCGTCACCAACCGCAACGCGATCCCGGCCGACCCGAACGGCGCCTGGTACACCTCCGGCATCCGCATCGGCACCCCGGCGCTGACCACGCGGGGCCTGGGCACGGCCGAGATGGACGAGGTCGCGGGCCTGATCGACCGCGTCCTGGCCACCACCGAGCCGGGCACCACGAAGTCGGGCGCGCCGAGCAAGGCGAGCCACGTCCTCGACGAGAAGGTGTCCACGGAGATCGCCCAGCGCGCGACCGACCTGGTGGCGGGCTTCCCGCTGTACCCGGAGATCGACCTCGGCTGATCAGCACCGCAAGGGGCAGCGCCCCGTCAGGGGCGCTGGGGGTCCCCCCGGCCGAAGGCTGGGGGAGGAACTGCGCGACCAGCCCCCACCGGTCCGCAGTTCCCCGCGCACCGAAACCACCCGAGGTCTCTGAGAGAATGGTGAACATGGCCTCAGACCGACCTCGCGTGCTCTCCGGCATCCAGCCCACCGCCGGTTCGTTCCACCTGGGCAACTACCTCGGCGCCGTCCGCCAGTGGGTGGCCCTCCAGGAGTCCCACGACGCCTTCTACATGGTCGTCGACCTGCACGCGATCACGGTCCCGCAGGACCCCGCCGAGCTGCGCGCCAACACCCGCCTCGCCGCCGCCCAGCTGCTCGCCGCCGGCCTGGACCCGGACCGCTGCACCCTCTTCGTGCAGAGCCACGTCCCGGAGCACGCCCAGCTCGCCTGGGTGATGAACTGCCTCACGGGCTTCGGCGAGGCCAGCCGGATGACCCAGTTCAAGGACAAGGCGGCCCGGCAGGGCGCCGACCGCGCGAGCGTCGGCCTGTTCACGTACCCGATCCTCCAGGTCGCCGACATCCTGCTGTACCAGGCCCACGAGGTGCCCGTGGGCGAGGACCAGCGCCAGCACGTCGAGCTCACCCGTGACCTCGCCGAGCGCTTCAACGGCCGGTTCGGCGTGACCTTCACCGTCCCGAAGCCGTACATCCTCAAGGAGACGGCGAAGATCTTCGACCTCCAGGACCCGTCGATCAAGATGAGCAAGTCGGCGTCCACGCCGAAGGGCCTCATCAACCTCCTCGACGACCCCAAGGTGACCGCGAAGAAGGTGAAGAGCGCGGTCACCGACACCGACACGGTGATCCGCTACGACCCCGCGGAGAAGCCGGGCGTCTCGAACCTCCTCACCATCCACTCCACCCTCACCGGCACATCGATCGCCGAGCTGGAGCAGGAGTACGAGGGCAAGATGTACGGGGCCCTCAAGACGGACCTCGCCGACATCATGGTCGAGTTCGTGACCCCGTTCCGCGAGCGCACCCAGCAGTACCTGGACGACGCGGAGACCCTCGACTCGATCCTGGCCAAGGGCGCGGAGAAGGCGCGTGCGGTCGCGGCCGAGACCCTCGCTCAGGCCTACGACCGGGTCGGCTTCCTGCCCGCCAAGCACTGAGCCGCCACCGGGCGGAGCGAAGCGCTGCACATCACTTCGGCCACGGCTGCCCGCGAGGCGGCCGTGGCCGTACAGTCGATAGCCGGACGGCCGGGTACGAACCCGACACCCGTCCACCACCACGACCGACGGGAGATGACGTGGGGACCGTAACGATCGGCGTGTCGATCGCGGTCCCGGAGCCTCACGGCAGCCTGCTCCAGGAGCGGCGCGCGGGCTTCGGCGACGCCGCGGCCCACGGCATTCCCACGCACGTGACCCTGCTGCCGCCGACCGAGGTCGACGCGGGGGCGCTGGCCGCGGTGGAGGCCCACCTGAGCGAGGTCGCCGCGGCGGGCCGGCCGTTCCCGATGCGGCTGTGCGGCACCGGTACGTTCCGGCCGCTGTCGCCGGTGGTGTACGTCCGGGTGGACCGGGGGGCCGAGGAGTGTGCGTGGCTCCAGTCGCGGGTGCGGGACGCGTCGGGGCCGCTGGAGCGGGAGTTGCAGTTCCCGTACCACCCGCATGTGACCGTCGCCCACGGGATCGACGAGGCGGCGATGGACCGGGCGTTCGCCGAGCTGGCGGAGTTCGAGGCCGAGTGGCCGTGCATGGGGTTCGCGTTGTACGAGCAGGGGGCGGACGGGGTGTGGCGGAAGCTGCGTGAGTTCGTCTTCGGGGGCTCCGGGGTCGTCGTGCCTCCTCAGGTGGGGCATGTGGAGCGGGGGAGTATCGCCAGTCGGTAGCTGCGGGTTGAGGGTGGTTGCTCGCGCAGTTCCTCCCCCAGCCTTCGGCCGGGGGGACCCCCAGCGCCCCC
>NZ_JBEYJU010000183.1:0-8034 GCF_040703965.1 Streptomyces sp. NPDC006655
TGTTCTGGGCTCCTTGCAGGGGTGGTGGGGGCGGGTTCAGGGGCGGAGGACGGGTTGCGGGTTCAGGAGAGGTTCGCGAGCCGCCGGTCGACCTCGTCGGCGGTGGCGTGACCGTGGGCCAGGACGGTGACCCGGTCACCGTCGACGGCCAGGAGGGTGGGGAAGCCGGTGACCCCCAGCTCGGCCGAGCGGTGGAAGTCCTTCGCCGCCGCGTCCTGTGCCTCGGGCGCCTCGAAGGCGCCGACCACGGCGTCGGCGTCCAGCCCGGCCTGTTCGGCGACCTTCCGGTAGGTGGCGGCGTGGGAGAGGCTCAGGCCGTCGACGTAGAAGGCGTGCTGGAGGGTGGTGGCCAGCTCCGCCGCCCTGTCGGGGGCGGCCTGGCGCAGGGCGGCGACGCCACGCGCGGCGGCCTCGGAGTCCATCACGAAGGAGCCGTCGGCGATCAGTCGCTCGTACGCCTCGCCGAACTCGGCGCCGGTCAGCTCGGCGATCTGGGCGTTGGCGCCCTGGACGTAGCCGAACTCGCGGATCGGAACCCTGCGCGCGGCGGTGAACAGGCCGCCGGAGACCACGTCGGTCGGCAGCTCGGGGTGACGGGAGACGACCTGGCGCAGCGTTTCGGAGAAGCCGTGCGACCAGCCGCAGTAGGCATCGAAGACGTAGACGAGCTTCATCAAGGACCTCGGCAGCGTGTGGCGCCCGCCCGGCGCGAGCGATTCATCTGACAGAACAGTAACTGACTCATCAGATATTTCGGTGCCGTGGCGCTGTTCGTGTGACGGTCGACACGTACTCGCTCTGTTGTCGTCGCTTCAGCCCGCCGCACGGCTGCCGTCGCTTCAGCCCGCCGCACGGCCGAACGGCGATGGTCATCCCATCTCAGGGCAGGCGCGGCAGCACGTCCCGGGCCGAGTGGCTCAGGATGCGCAGGTCCTCGGCGAACCGGTCCCGGTGCTCGGGCGGCAGCGGTGCCAGGAAGTAGCGCCGGATGTTCTCCAGGTGCACCCGGGACGCGGCGACCGCCGTCTCCTCCCCCTGCGAGGTCAGACGTACCAGGCGCCCGCGCCGGTCGCTGGGATCCTCGGTCCGCTCGACCAGTCCGGCCGCCTCCATCCGGTCCACCAGCCGGGTCACACCGCCCGTGGTCAGCACCTGCTCCTGGGCGATGGCCCGCATCGACAGCCCCGGTTCACCCGCCCGCCCCAGGATGAGCAACACCTCGAACATGAGGTGGCTGACCCCGCACTCCTGCTCCAGCGACCGCCCCAGGATGTACTCCAGCCGGTTCGCCGCCCCCTGCAACCGCCCGAACGCCAGCACCAGCGCGTTGTCCGCGGCTTCCTTCGCCGTCGAGACCTCCGCCGGATCCATGGCCATGTCCCCACCCCCGCTCCGATACGCCTGGGCATCCATCCACCGATCATGCCTTGTCGGGAAAGCGGGTGACTCCCGTGGAGCCCGCGCAGGCGCCGTCGCTTACCAAGCTGAGAGCGCGAGTTCGATTCTCGTCACCCGCTCCATGATGAAATCCCCAGGTCATTGACCCGGGGGTTCTTTGTTGTCCAGACCGGTGGGCGGGTGGTGCACCACAACCGCACCCTTGGCTCTCGGAGGGCTCCTCGTTGCGGTGCGCGGCGTCGCCCTTGTGGCACTTCGCACGCTCGGTGCGCACCATCTCGTCCAGCCCGGCCGTCAGCTCGCGCTGTCGCTCGTCGTCGGGGTGCTGTAAGTCCAGGTGTCGGCGGAGCTCCCGGCGTAGGTAAGGCCGGGAGGACGACGAAGCGGGCGCCCGCTTCCGGCTTGGTCTCGCCCGGGGCGCCGGCGGACGGGAGCGGACCTTGCGGTGGGAGGCGTTGTGTTCCGCATTCCCAGGCCGCGCGTCGGCTCGACCACGCCTGTCACGCCTGCGGTGGTGCGGGATGAGCAGGCCGGTGCCCCGGTAGCCACCGTCCGCGATCACCGTGGCCCTGCCGACAACGTCCTTCGCGCCGGACATCTTCCATGCCTTGCAGGAGTTGTGGTTGCCCGCGACGGGCCGACCGACGGTGACGACGACAATCCCGGCGTCGTCGAGGTGAAAAAAAGTTCCCGGCTCGAGGCAACCTTTTGCGGAGCCTGTGACCACAAGAGATCAGATCCGGCCAGCTTCGGTGTCTGGATCCGGACCTCTGGTGAACGGCATGCAAGGAGAACACCTCCCCATGAACAACCCCACGACCGGCGGGCGCCAGGGGCGTCACCGCCGTCGCTGGACCGCCACTGCCCTGCTGCTCGGCGTGCCCCTCGCCGTTGTGCCGTATCTCCTGTTCGCGCAGGAGGACTCGCAGGCCGCGACGATCGACGGCAACGCCTACTACCGGCTGGTCTCCGTACGCAGTGGCAAGGTGCTGGACGTCAACGGGTACTCCACCGCCGACGGTACCCGCATCCAGCAGTGGACCGACCAGAACACCGCCAACCAGCAGTGGAAGCTGAAGCCCACCGGGGACGGCTACTACGAGCTGGTGAACCGCAACAGCGGCAAGGTGCTGGGCATAGCGGGCGGTTCGACCGCCCAGGCGGCCGCCGCCGAGCAGCAGACCGACAGCTCCGCCACGTCCCAGGAGTGGCGGATCGACGAGGTGAGCGGTTCCGACGCCGTCACCCTCACCTCCCGCAGGAGCGGCCAGGTCCTGGACGTCTCCGGCGGTTCCACGGCCCAGGGCGCGCCGATCATCCAATATCCCGGCAGGGGCAGCACCAACCAGCAGTGGAAGCTGGTGAAGACGGCCGACACCCAGCCGGCCGGGACCGGCGGTGCGCAGACCACGGCCGCGGCCGGACCGTATGTGTGGAAGAACGCCCAGGTGGTGGGCGGCGGTTACGTCACCGGGCTGGTGTTCAACCAGAAGGAGAAGGGTCTGCTGTACGCGCGCACCGACATGGGCGGCGCCTACCGCTGGGACACCGCGGCCGAGCAGTGGATCCCGCTGACCGACTGGCTCGGTGAGAAGGACTGGAACCTGCTGGGCATCGACGCGCTGGCCACCGACCCCGTCGACCCGGGCCGGCTCTACCTCTCGACGGGCACCTACACCAACGAGTGGGCCGGGAACGGCGCGATCCTGCGCTCCACCGACCGGGGCCGTACCTTCCAGCGCACCGGTCTTCCGTTCAAGCTGGGCGGCAACGAGCCCGGCCGCGGGGCGGGCGAGCGGCTCGTGATCGACCCCGCGAACCACGGCACCCTGCTGCTGGGCACCCGCAAGAACGGCCTGTGGCGCAGCACCGACTACGGCGCGACATGGAGTCAGGTCTCCTCGTTCCCTGTCAAGGACGGGGCGAGCAGCGGCGCGGGCATCTCCTTCGTGACGTACGGCCCGGCCGGTGGCAACACGGTCTACGTCGGCGTCAACGACAAGTCCACGTCCCTGTACCGTTCGACCGACGGCGGCAGCAGCTGGCAGGCTGTTTCCGGGCAGCCCACCGGCCAGATGCCGCAGCACGGGGCGGTCTCCGGTGACGGGTCGCTGTACCTGTCCTACAGCAACGACATCGGCCCCAACGACGCGACGGCGGGCTCGGTGTGGAAGTACACGCCGACCAGTGGCGTGTGGAAGAACATCTCCCCCTCCCAGGGCGGTTACGGGTTCTCCGGTCTGGCCGTCGACCCGGAGAAGCCGTCCACGGTGATGGTCACCACCCTCGACCGCTGGTGGCCCCAGGACGAGGTCTACCGGACCACCGACGGCGGCGCGACCTGGAAGGCACTGGCCGACAAGTCGGTGCGGGACAACTCCGGCGCTCCTTACGTCGGTACCGGCATCGGGCACTGGATGACCGCGCTGGCCATCGATCCCTTCGACTCCGGGCATGTGCTGTACGGCACCGGCAACGGCATCTGGCGCAGCAAGGACGCCAATGCCTCCGACAGCGGCGGCACCAGCCACTGGACCTCCGGGGCCCGCGGGCTGGAGGAGACGTCGCTGGCGGACGCGATCGCCCCTCCCGGCGGCGCCACCGTCATCACCTCCATGGGCGACCAGGGCGGCTTCCGCCACGACTCCCTGACCGAGGTGCCCGCCGGACGGATGAAGAACCCGCTGATGAGCAGCAGCACCGACATCGACTTCGCCCAGTCCGCTCCCGCGGTGATGGTCCGTGTCGGCACCGGAGGCGCGCAGGACGGCGCCTACTCCACCGACGGCGGCAGCACCTGGAACGGCTTCACCGCCGAACCGGTCCCCAGCGCGAACAGCGGTCACGTCGCCCTCTCGGCGGACGGCTCCACCATCGTCTGGGCCGAGGCCGGCCAGGCCCCCTACCGCTCGACCGACAAGGGAGCGAGCTGGTCGAAGGTCAGTGGCCTGGGCACCGACGCCGTGGTCGTCGCCGACCGCTCCTCGGCCAACACCTTCTACTCACTCACCGGCGGCACGCTCCACGCCAGCACCGACGGCGGCGCGACCTTCACCGCCCGCGCCACCGGCCTGCCCTCCGGCCGGCTCACCGCCGTCCCCGGCGTCAACGGCGACCTGTGGATCGCCGGCGGCGACAGGGGGCTGCTGCACTCCACCGACGGCGGCCGCACCTTCACCACACTCAAGACGGTGCAGTCCGCCTCCGCCCTCGGCTTCGGCAAGGCCGCACCCGGCGCCGACTACCAGGCCCTCTACCTGATCGGCACCGTCGACGACGTCACCGGAGTCTTCCGCTCCACCGACAAGGGCGCCACCTGGCTCCGCGTCAACGACGACGCCCACCAGTGGGGCGCCATCGGCAGCCTCGGCATCATCACCGGCGACCCCGACACCTACGGCCGCGTCTACATCGGCACCAACGGACGCGGCCTCCAGTACGGCGACCCGTCCTGACCCGGGCGCCCGAGCGGGGCCGCAGCCACCACTGGCTGCGGCCCCGCCTTGGCTGAGGGCCCCCGCTTCATCCTGCACGAGCTCCTGGCGCCGGGCTTCCGGGCGATGCGCAAGGCAGCCCCGCATCGTCAAGGCGAGGAGGAGCGGCCAGTGCCCTTGGCGTGCCCATAAGGGCGGTCTACCACGGTCAACCGGGCTCAATGCGCAGTCCACAGTCTGTGGGAACTCCGGCGAATTCGAGTGCATCGCCGCCGTTACCGGCCAGGCACTCCAGTGGTTTCGTACGACGCCAGTACCTGGCGCCTCCGCCGCAGGCGAGCTGGAAGCCCTGCGTGCCCCCCTTGCCCCCGACGTGGAGTGGACGGAGTTCGTGGACACCGCCCTCGTCCGCGATGCCATGACCGACTGAACACCCCACTCGCACCACCGCTCATAACTGAGGACACATCAGATGAACCGGACCGTCGTACTCGCGTTCACGGCGCGATGCACACGCCGTGGATCTTCAACCCGCTGCGTGAGCGGCTTGCCGCCCGCGGTATCGCCTCCCTTGCCGTGCAGCTGCCCAGCAGCAACCCCGACAGTGCCGCAGCCCAGGGACTGACCGAGGACGTGGCCGTGGTCCGTGCCGAGATCGAGGCCGGCGAGGGGCCCGTCGTTCTCGCCGCGCACTCCTGCGGCGGCGTGCCCGCCACCCGGGTCGCCGCACGCCGCGACCGGCACCCGCACCGAATGGGACACCGTGGACATCCGTACGTCCGAGAAGTGGCGCGTGGCGGTGGAGTCGTCGGCCTGCCTGCAGTCGTGGGCACAACCCCGGCCGTCGAAGGTCTCGTTCCGCACGCCAACGGGCGGCAATGACGGTTGACATGGACCGCTCCGCGATGCTTATCTGCCGATGCAGAGTTTGAACCTTCAAGCTATTCCTCGGTTTTGCACGCATGAGACGTTTGGAGCGCACCATGCCCCCCACTGCCCCCACCACCCCCGCCCGCAGGGCTGTCGTCGCCTTCCTCGCCGCCGCCGCGGTCCTGGGCGCGGCCGCCGTACCCGCCGTGGCGGCCCCGCAGGGCCCGGTCGCCGCCGGGCGCGCGGCGTACGGCCATGACGGCTACGGCGATGCCGCCCGCCTCGGCTACCAGAAGGCCGTCGCCATCACCGTCGCCAAGAGGGTGTTCGAGCACGGTGACACCGCGGTCGTCGACCGCTACGTACGGCCGGACTACATCCAGCACAACCCGACCGCGGCCGACGGGGCAGCGGGCCTCAAGGCCCTGGCCACCTCGATCCACCAGCGGTTCCCCGACGCCCGGTACAACGTCAAGCGGGTCATCTCCCAGGGCGACCTCGTGCTGCTCCACTCCAACGTGGTGCTGGTCCCGGGCACCAAGGGCGCGTCCGTCATCGACATCTTCCGCTTCCAGGGCGGCAAGCTCGCCGAGCACTGGGACGTGATCCAGAACGTGCCGGACACCACGGCCAGCGGCAACGACATGTTCTCCACGCTGAGTTCACCGCAGGTCTCGCAGCCCCTGGACCACCGGCTCACCCAGGCCAACCAGGCGCTGGTCACCGAGGCCTTCGACGAGCTCATGGTCCACAAGGACCTGAGTGCCCTCGACCGCTACTGGGACCCCGGCTACCTCCAGCACAACCCGCAGATGCTGAACGGCGTGCCCGCCGCGAAGACCGGGCTCGGCGGTTACTTCGCCTCGGCACCGCAACTGACCGTCACCCCGAAGCGGATCATCGCCGAGGGCGACCTGGTGGCCGTCCACAGCCACTACGTCAACTATCCGGGGGACCGGGGCGCGGCGATCCTGGACCTGTTCCGGGTGCGGAACGGCAAGATCGTCGAGCACTGGGACATCATCCAGAACGTCCCGGAGACCTCGGCCAACGGCAACGGCATGTTCTAGAGGCCGGGGCCCCGCCCGTCAGCCCCGTGCCGGTCCGTCGACGTGCACGGTGGCGAACACCGCCCGGGCGCGGGTGCCGTCGGCCGCCTCCCAGACGCCGCTGACCTGGCCGGCCACCGTCGCGGGGACCTACTGAACCGACGAGCGTCATGCGGAGCCAGAGGCAGGCTCTGGCGGCGTCCGAAGGCCGCGACGGTGATCCGGATCATGGACAGGGACTTACGCGTTCGCATCGCGCAGCGTGCGCAGGATGCGCTCGAGGTGGCGGCGGTCCTCGGCTGAGAGTGGTCCGGCGAGGTGGTTGCGCAGGTGGGAGACGTGGGCGGTCAGTGCGTGGTCGAGCGCCTGACCGCCCTTGTCGGTCAGTACGGCGAGTGCGGCTCGTCGGTCGGCAGGATCGGGGTCGCGGCGGATGAGTCCTTCCTTTTCCATGCGGTCGGCGAGCCGGGTGAAGCCGCCCGAGCTGAAGGACACGGCCTCTGCCAGGTCCGTCATGCGGAGCTGGTGGCCGGGGGTGCGGCCCAGTCGCAGCAGCACTTCGAACCAGGTGTGCGGTATGTCGAGATCGCGGTTCACCAGCGGCTTGATACGGCTGTGGGCCTCCACGAAGAGACCGAAGAGTGTCACGTCGTCGTCGTTCAGCAGTTGCTCGTTCACTCCTCAAGGATGACAGAAGGACATGAGCGGAAGAATCTGCCGTTGCAATATCTGTTGCAGCAGATATATTGTCTGCGTCGGCAGATACTTCGCCGTGTCCCCACAGATGTGGAGTCCGCCCCATGGGAAAGCGCGTCCTGGCCGCCTTCGGCGTCGTAGCTCCCATGGACGGCGTCCTCGCGTCCGGCCTGTCCCCGGCGCCCACTTCGGCGGACGCCGCCATCTCCTCCACCGCCGAGCGGACCGGCTCAAGCGAGGAGACCCGGTTGCGGACGCTGTACCGGCAGGCCGTGGCCGAAGGCGGCCGGCTCGTTGTCTTCACCGGTGGTGACAGGTCTGGGCGGGACGCCTGCCTCAAGAACGCGTTCGAGAAGAAGCCGCGCTGCCCCAGACCGTCACAAGGCCCGCCTCAGCCTCTACATCGGCGATGTACACGGCGCCAACCCGTCCGACCCCACCGCCTCGGCCTCCACCCGATCGACCAGCAGGGCACCCAAGGCTGAACCCCTGCTCGACACGGGCTGCCCACCTCGACCCGGTTCGCGTCGTACACCTCGCCGCCAGGCGATTTCCCCGACCATCACCCTTCACCCGAGGAAGCACGC
>NZ_JBEYJU010000184.1:0-7971 GCF_040703965.1 Streptomyces sp. NPDC006655
ATGTCGCAATCCACACCAGGCCAGAAGGCCCTCACCCATTTCAAGATCTCTCAGCCGAGAACTGCGTCACCAACCTCCGTGGACAGAACACCTAGCTCTTGCTGAGGCCCTGCTCGACTACATGTACGTTTTCACAAACCAGTACGAGCAGTTCAAGGCCAGACGATCGAAGCCCTCTTCACGCGGCGATGCGGGCAAGGCCGGTTCGAGCCAAGACTCTGACTGACCATCCGTTCACGGCATCAGAGTCGCTTGTCAAGACCGCGTCCCGCGGGTGACAACAGCTGCTGACACCAACAGCCATGGACAGCGGCGGTCAGCACCGAACCTCAGCGGACCACTCGCCGAAACGCAGAGGCGGTTACCGGTGTCGACGATGCTTCGTGATCAACCTTATAAGGATGAGGCGAGGCCTCAAAGCCTCGGCTCAGGCCGGGCGCCGTGCACACCATCGGCCGGCGCACGTCGCCTTGACTCGGGCATTGGGACCCCGCCGCCCTACGCGAGCAAGGTGACCGTTCTTTGTAGCGAATCGATCACAAGGGCCACAGTGCCTCCTGCCTCGCGGCATCATCACTCGTATGGCGACGTCATCAAACCAGCAGACGGACCTGCGCAAGGTCTATTACCAATGTCGACTCGGTCGCGATGATCTGGATCGCCTGTTCGCTGTGGCTTCCGACGGGATACCGCCCGGCGGAGTCCAGATTTCCACCATTGCGGGCAACACGCGGTATTGGGAAGCGACCCTTACGGAGCTAGTGGCGGCTGTTAGAACTGGCACGCCGGAAGTCGGCCACGATTGGACCAATATCTCCCTCAAAGCGGAAACCCCTTCAGGGGAGCGATCCGTAACCATCACGCTTGACAAAGAGCGAGCGGAGCTGAATGTCGCCGGTGCGGACTCGACGTGGGTATACGGCCAAACAGCAAGACTAGAGGCCTTCCTGACCGCTCACGGCGCGGCTATGAGTTCACCCAAATATGAAATGAAGGTATCCTTGGCATTTCTAACATTCTTCTGCATCTTTGGTTATCTTTGGTTGACGCGTGGAGGGCATGTCGAATCGGCAGAGGAATGCATAAAGAAGGCACAGGCCGCGCGCGGCAATCAGGTGTACATAAACGCGGCGATTGGCGCGATGCTGGCTGTTGGCGTCTTGGGTGTCCTCTTCAAGGTGTTCAAAGAGAGGGCATCTAGGGCGCGCCTGCTGATTGATGGATCGATTCCTACAGGATCTTGGTGGGCACGCCTTACCGCCTCGGAGAAGATCGCCGCAATCGGTATCCCGGTAGCAGCTTTGGCCACAATCGGCACCCTAGTTTCTGCCGCCAGTGATGTTTTCAGGAAATAAATCGAGGGCCCACAGGGGGCCCTCGATACTTGGCGCGACTTAACTACCTCTCACGCGCAATCATCAAGACAAGCGCAATGAGCAGCAGGAAAATCGGTTCCATTACGGACTCCCTCAAGTCATGCCCGCTTCGGGGCGGTGGACGCAGGGAGTCGCGCTGCTGCCAAGTAGCAGCATTGTGCACGGCCTCGGCGCTTGGTGTCACCCAGTTGCGCAAGAAGTTGCGACAAGCGCAGGGCAGGGGGCGTACACGGCCGTGTCACACACCGACCATGGTCAACAACGGTTCCATGGGATCGAGATGCGCTGTTTCCGGGTTTTCCTGCTGGTCGGCAGGACCGATGGTCCGTAGATCGGCTGCTCAGGCCGGCCACACAGCGCGCCTCGCCTAGCGCACCGGCTTGCTACCGTGCGCCCCCACCGCGCCGCCCCCTCGGTGCTGACGGATCCGAATCATGAACGCGTATGAGGGGATTCGGGAACTATGGGGGTTGGATCGTCTTCGCGGTGCTGATCGCGGGCTGGTTGACCTTCGACTTTGGACCGGTCGTGCTCCAGGCCCTGTCCGCGGTCAGCACCTTCTACTTCTTCTTCAACGTGCCCGTCTGGTGCGGAGCCCAGGGACGCGGCGGCACCTGCCGCAACAACAGTCACGGAGTCCTTATGGGCTGTCACCTTCGGCAGCACAAGTGGCAGAAGATCAAGATGATCTTCTGGAGCGCTCGTTGGGCAAGGCTCAGGCAAGAGCTGTTTCAGAACGCGACCACCACACTGGCAAGCCTCGGCGGCATCCTCGCGGTGACGTCGGGCATTGCAGCCGCTCTTCGGCGGAGGGTGGTAGCGACTCGCTGACATCCATGTTTGACATCAACGACAGCAGACAGCAGCAGTCGGGCGCGCTCCTCGACGGAACCTGTCCAGTTGGCTTGACGGCCAGGGAGACGCCTCGGAGCGAACTCCTAAAGCGGTGCTCAGCTCCCGCCGTTTAGTGCACTACTGATCTCCAGAAGGCGCCCCTCGGACAGAGCGAAGGCGTTGCTTGGGTTTCGGTAGGAGTGCCCACCGTCGTTGATCCAGACGCCGCCTGCCGACCTCCACCGAGCGGGAGCCCATTGGCCCTGGTTCTCAAGGAGCATCCGTGCCACCTCGGCGGGCTCTTCGATCAGGGTGAGAGCGGCGAGCGCAGGGGTGAGGGCCGCGGCAGCATCGTCGGGTAGCAGCGCGTCGCCGAGTGTGGGGAAGAGCAGCAAGAGACGGGCGTCAGCATCACCAATGCCTTCTGTAGCCGACCGCCGAGCAGCGGACAGCAGTTCCGGCCAGGCCATGCCGGGCCCCATAAAGTGACCGTCGACCACAGCGAGGGTTTCCGCTTCGGACCAAGCTGGCTGATGGATCAGATAGTCCACGCCCCATCCGTCCACGACGTTGCGGTAGACGACGTAGATGGTGTGACCGGAGCGCAGCGGCACACTGAACACCGGCCACTCATGCTCGGCGGACAGCGTGCGATACAGCGCCATAGCCGCATCCCAGTCGGCGCCGAACGCGGCTCGTTGTGCGTCCTCCCCACGCAGGCAGGAGCCGAGGTGCACAGGCCAGAACAATGGGTCGTCCAGGTAGGCGTCGCCCCGGACCAAGGGGCCGCCTTCGTATCCGGGGATCTTGAGCATGTGCAGATGATGGCACGCGGGACAGCCACCGCGTCAGGAGCGAAGCTCGGCCCTCTTCCGTCTCAGTTTCCGTCTCATTCAGCGCCGTTCACGGTCGTTCAGACGAAACCGAACGCCGTAGCCACGCAGACATCCGGCCGCCCATGAACGCAGGTGAATGGCCCCGTCCGAGGCTCCCGGGGCCACCACCACAGTTGGAAAGCGACCGCCTGCTCACGCGGCAAGTGCCGTACTCAGTGCGCGGCCGGCGCTGGCAGGCATCTCCTTGGCCATCAACGAAGCCCGACCGTTGGTTAGGTCCCAGGTCGTACCTGGGCCACCCCCAACAGAGCCGGGGATGCAGCTGCTCTACAGAGTTGGACACCTCGGAAGCCGACCGCGCGTCAGAGACCCTAGCTACGAGCACTGACAACGCTCCCCAAGAGCACGACCTCTGACACTGTGCGGCTCGCACCACAAGCGCACCAGGCCAGGCGGGGAACAGCCGGGAATCACGGTGAACGCAGTCAAGCCCAACGGGGCGGCGCCATGGCCGTTCGCACAGGTCAGCGCCCCAACCCGCCGCAAAATCCCGCAGCTTCCGAAGCTGATTGCCGTGAGCGTAGGGCCGCACAGCTGTCACAACCAAAGGTCCGAACTGGCGCACCTGCTCGCCCTGGCCACGTCAGAATCGGTTCATGGGGCGTTGTGCTGCTGTGACACGGCAAGGGCGAGCATGCCGGAACTCTGCGGGCTGGAACGGCTTCTGCCACGTACACGGCGGTGGCGGCCAGAGTCGGGCACCCGCGCTGCGCCAGCCTCCGAGACCCGCACGTGTGGCACACGGTCTGGGGCCTCAGCGCCTAAGGAGACGAAGAGGCTGGTTGTGGAGGCTGCGGTATCTCTGCGTGAGTTGGTTCGAAGTGCTGAGCAGCGCTATAGGTCGGCGCTGGCGAACTTAGAGACTGAGTCGGAGCCTGGATGGCTGGGCCGTCCCTGGGCCGTCCGAGGTCGCTCGACAGTGGCCAATGACGACCAAAGACGACCACCAGGCGCACGAGCCCACTGCTCCTGACCAGCAAAAACCCAGCTCACCAAGATCCCCGGCAAGACCCAGGGCAAGAAGAAGTAAGCCCCCACGCACAAGCCCCCTACCTGCGGGTTCTCCGTGCGTAGGGGGCCTGTTGCTGTGATGGGGCCGTCTCTCGTGACGTCGGGAAGTCCGGCTCCGGCTGTTCTCTCGTCTCTGCCTGGGCTCCGGCATCGCATAGGGCTACCACGGCTGCCGTGGCGTCTTCCCGAGGCGCGCCGTCGAGGATCACGGCGGGAATCTGCTTCGTCAGAAGCCGGCTGTGTCAGAGGCTCAGCCCCGTCAGCCGGCGTACGACCTGAGCGACCTCCAGCACGCGGACGCCGGCGTCGGTGAGAACTACGTCATGGGGCACGTCGTCGCACACCAGCATGAAGTACTCGTCTGCCATCGTCATCCCCCTGGCTCCGGAGCCAGCGACCCACGCAACCGCCGTGTCGCTTCGGTTCCGCGGCGTCGAAGACGGAGGTCACGGCTGTTCGGCGAAGGTACTCTGACCGGTCACACTCCGCCAGGCAAGCCAGTGCCGTCTTGGCATGCGCATCAGGCGACGGTGTACTCCGCGTCCCCGAAGTCCGCGACCACGCGCAGTCGACCGCCGAGCGCTTCCACGTAGGCCCGGAGGGTCGCGACCTCCGCACGATCCAGCTCACCGTGCTCGATCGCGGAAACCCGAGGTGCTGAGACCCCCATCGATTCGGCAACTTGGCGCTGAGTCAACGCCTGTTCACGCCTGACCTCCGCAAGCTTGTGAGCGCGTACTTCGGCGGTCAGCCGGTCCATGGCCGCTTGCTTCTCCTGAGGCGACCGCACCGGCAGCCCCGAGGCCGCACGCCGCTCGCGAGCCTTGCGCTTGGTCTCCTCCCAGCTCACGGTGCTCATTCGTACTCCCTGGTTTCAAGATCGGCCAGATGTGTCCGGTACCGCTCCTCAGCAAGCGGAATATTGCTGTCGTACCAGCGCTGCCAGTTGCCGGCCTTGTCGCCAGCCACGAGCAATACTGCCCGGCGCACCGGATCGAAGGCGAAGAGAATGCGGATCTCGCTGCTCCCGGATGAGCCCGGTCTCAATTCCTTCAGGTGATGGTTCTCGGCCCCCTTGATCCGGTCGACCAGCGGACGGCCGAGCGTCGGCCCTGTGACCGCCAGCATGTCGATAGCGTCTTCTACCTGTTCAGCGCTGTCCCAGTCGTCTTCGGCCAGAGCCTCGAACCACGCCGCGACCTCCTCGACCAGGACCACTTCCCATTGAGCCACGCGCCTCATGTTAATGCAAGTGTTAACTTCGGCGGGGTGATCAGACGACGTGCGGCACACCTGGATAGGCCGCAGCAGGCACAGGCACAGGCGTTTCACCGGTGGGGTTATCCAAACTGATGGCTCAGGTGTAGTGGTTGCGGGTCGAGGCGTCGTGGCTGACTGTCGTCGGCCGGGTTTCGGCGTGGTCGCCCTGGCCGTCCCGCCCACCGCCGACCTCGCCAAGGCGCAACGGCTGCTCACTCATGGCGTCGCCAAGGAGTGGTGGGACGCGGAAGAGGGGTGCATCACTGCGCAGTGCCAGGCTGCTTTCTCAAGCTCATAGTGATCCGGCCGGAAGCAGAGCAAGAGTTCGGTTGAGCCGCGTCATCTCTGGAGCGTCAGTTGCCGACCGGGCTCTTCGACGCTACCGGGCGCCGCCACTCGTAGGCGCCGGGAGACGTCTCGACGACCTCGCGCGGGTAGGTCTCGCGGACCCGGGCGAGCAGGTCCCGCTGCTCGGCGGCCCACGTCTCCGACGGCGCGAACAGCGGGACGGTGACGGTCACTCCTGACGAGGGCCCGTCGTGAACGGACACCCAGAGCCCGCCGCTCCGGTCGGGCTTGAACTTCATCGAGGGAGTCCTTCCGGAATCGAGCCAGGTGGCGAACCGGCCGGATTCCAGGGTCGTCAAGGCGTCCTCCCAGTCCGCCAGGTCCTCAGGGAGGACGGTCACCGCGAAGGTGGCGTTGACGGCTTCCGTCACGATGACGATCTCGCAGTCGAGGACGTCGTGTCCGGTCAGGATCCCGGACTGAAAACGTCCGAGGACGCGTACGAAGACACGATGGCCGCTGGTGCCAGGCCTGTCGGCCAGGTGAATCAGATCGATGACGCCGTCCGCCGGACCCATGGGTTCCCTCCCCGAAGCAACATGCTCCGAGCATCCTGCCGGACCGCCCGCAGTGCCGCAGACCCCGCGAGCCCTGCTGCGCTTGCGGGCACTCCTCATGCGGGCGCCACGCTCATCTGCGGCGCCGGATGTACCAAACGGCGATGAGCACGATCAGAAGCGACAGCACGAAGGCCCAGACGGTCGTCGCCGCGTCGTAGGACTTGTACACCAAGGCCAGCATGGGGACACGGCTACCCGGCGTGCCGCGTGGCAGCCCTGGGGAAGCGAGCCGTCCTCGCGGGTGGGCTCACTCCGCGGTGTCGGTGGTCCCGGTGCGGATCGGTGGCTGGTCCGGCCATGTGAACGCGTAGGCGGGGGCACCGCCTCGGCGCAGCCGGGCGTAGCGGAGGAGTTCGCGGACGATGCCCGCGTTGCCCATGGCCCAGCCGGTGTGTGGTTCCAGGTCGGGTGGGGTGGCCCGGTGCTCGTGGTTGGACCAGCGGGCGCCCGTGGGGGCTTCGGCAGGTGAGCCGACGGGCCGGGGCGGTCGCCGGGCCGCCGAAAGCAGTCGAGCGCGCGCCGTCCGCCCTCGTACAGTCCGGTCCATGACAACGCAGGACTGGTTCGAGATCGACGACCCGGATGACGAGTTCGAGTTCACCGATGCCGAGCGGGAGTTCGTCTCGGGGCTGAACGGGTACTGCCGGGGCTGGGCGCCGGCCGACGTGTTCGGGGAGGTCGGCCGCCCCGACGACTGGGGGGCGCTCCTGGCGTCGGTCGGTCTGTCCGACCGGGCGGGGCCGCCGCTGCACCTCGTCGACCTGGGCGTGCACCTGGTCGGCGACCGTGTCCGGGGGGACCGGCTGCACAACCAGCTGTTCCACCTCCCGGACGCCCCCAGCGCATGGGCGCTCGACGCCACGGGGCCGACGGACCGGCTCGCCCGGCTCGCGGCGGACTGGTTCCGTGCCGTCCTGGACAAGCCGATCGTGCTGTACGTGTGGCTCCACGAGGACTACGCCTACGCCGCCCGCTACGCCTTCGCCGACAGCGGCGAGACGATCTGCCAGAGCTATGCGCGCACCGCGGCGCCGCCCGGTCAGGCCGAGGAGCTGATCGCGGCAGGGCACGTACGTGGCAGGGGCTGGATCCAGACCGTCGGACTGCCGACTCCCTCCCTCTACCTGCACATCCGGGGCGACCTCGGGAAGGCCGGTGGCATGGAGGGGGTTCCGGCGGGCGGGAAGCGCGGGCCGTTGCCCGGGCTCTGGTACGAGTGACCTCCCGCCCTCCTCGACGGCTGCACGGAACGCCGGTGCTCACCAGATCGACAGCGGGACCTCGTGGATCTCGTCGGCCGGGTGACCGGTGCGTTCGTGGACGCGCCTGACCGCCTCGGCCGAGGGTCCGTCGGAGAGGCAGTAGACGTTGCCGGACTCGGGGTCGGCCCAGGCCCGTTCGAAGTGCACGCCCTCGTCCTTCTCGGCGGCCAGGTCGGCCTCGTGGGCCTCCTTGAGCTGGTCGGCGGTGATGCCCTGCATCCCGTGGTGGACGTCCATGAACTGCGGCATGGCTGCCACCTCCTTCACCTTTCACGGGGCAGTTCCATGCTGCCCCCGACACGGGCGGACGGCACGCGCGCGACCGCACCGCCCCCGACACGGGCGGACGGCACGCGCGCGACCGCACCGCCCCCGACACGGGCGGACGGCACGCGCGCGACCGCACCGCCCCCGACACGGGCGG